>JAWOER010000129.1:0-4052 GCA_046482655.1 Candidatus Delongbacteria bacterium
TCGAACTTCAGACCTCTTTGTTCTCCGTTGCCAGGCGTCCATCTCCAAATCATTATGCGCTTCCATGAACAAGTTCGAGACTCGAAGAATTCAGGAAAGGTTTGGATCGCTGCTCCCGAGGTTTTGAGGAATTGTACCGGGTTTGATGTTATAGATTAGGGATTCTTTCTTACTTTCTTTTGAGCGTGCAAAATGAAAGTAAGCAAAGAAAAGACGCCCTCGCAAAATGTGCTTTTCAGAGCTGTTTTATATGCATTTTAAGCTAAATAATATCGCAAGAAAGGATAAAGATATAACCTGTCCGTTGATTGCATTCCGCTTTTTCTGAAAAGATTTTGCGCGGGGTAAATAAATAAACGACGAAGAATTCAGGAAAGGTCTATTTCAAATATCCAGATCAACAACAACAGGGCAGTGATCAGAGCCAAAAACATCATTCAGTATGTACGAATCTTTTACCTTCGGAAAAAATTCCTCATTCACAAAATGATAGTCAATGCGCCAGCCCGCGTTGTTCTTTCTTGCGTTAAACCTGTAGCTCCACCATGAATACTGCACCTTGTCAGGGTAAATCGCACGGAAAGTGTCAACATAACCGGCCGCCACAAGTTTATCCAGCCAGTCCCTTTCTATCCGGAGAAAGCCGGAATTCTTTTCATTCGCCTTGGGATTTTTCAGATCGATCTCATTATGAGCCGTATTGTAGTCTCCCGATATAAGAAGGTTATAGCCGGCTTTTCTCAGTTTCTGAAATTTTTCCAGAGCGGCATCATAAAATCTCAGCTTGTAATCGAGCCGCTCATCGCTCATTTTACCGTTCGGAAAATAAATATTGAACATTACAGTTTTGCCGTACCTTAGGGCGATGATCCTTCCTTCGGTATCAAATTCTTTTATCCCGAACCCACAATAAACTTCATCCGGTTTTTTTTGAGTAAAAACGGCCGTTCCGCTGTAACCTTTTTTTTCGGCAAAAGAAAAATAGGAATGGTATCCTTCGATATTTCTCAATTCGTCTGTCAAAGTCTCTGCCTGTATCTTTGTTTCCTGCAAAAACAGAACATCCGGGGCTTCTTCAATTATCCACTCAAAAAAATTCTTTTTAGCGACTGCTCTTAATCCGTTGACATTCCATGAATAAACTTTCATATATAATCCCTCATTTTTTTAAGCACTCTTTTTTCTAATACTCACGAGAATAATGCCCGAAAGTATCAGTATTATCCCCGCAGCCGTCTGGAGCCCGAAATACTCGGAAAGGACCGCTACTGCCAAAATAACTGTGAACACAGGTTCAAGAAGATATGCCAGAGCTGCGACTGTCGGTCCGATTTTTTTTTGAACAACGAACTGAAGAGAGAACGGAACAAAAGTAGCAAAAACTGCGAGAAAGGTCAGGTACAAAAATATCCTGGGCTCATATGCGCCTGCAATATTGGGGTAAATTCCGAAAAACGATGCTTCTACACCCATGTACGCAAGGCCGATAATTCCGCTGACGATAAACTGAACGAATAGAAGCGAATAAATGTTTTCTTTTCTCGTATAGTGACTTATAAAAAATATCTGAAAGGCAAAAGTCAGACCGCATGCCAGCGTATAAAGATCACCTTTGTTAAATGACAATGCCGTAAAATCCTCCACAGAAAGCAAGACAACGCCAGTAAAAGCAATTATGACACTTGAATATACTTTTGCCGTTATCTTTTTTTTCCAGAGAATGAGCTCGATGAAAGGCAGGAAAAGTATATAGGTCGCTGTAAGGAATCCGGAGTTGGACGCAGTTGTGTATTGAAGTCCGATCACCTGAAAAAGCATCGCTGCTCCATTGGCAAGTCCGATAACTGCACCGTTCTTAATTACCCTTTTCGAAAACCAGATGTGCTTTTTGAATATTAATCCGAAAATTAATCCTGCGATCAGAAATCTGGTCGAGATAAGAAAAGATGGTGAAAATGTCTCGAGCAGGATCTTGCCAAATATAAAGGTCGAGGCCCAAAGCAGATTTATAAGTATGAGTATAAACGGCATTTCCGCTCCCGGTTATATACACAGTCCACAGGTCGGCAAATTTAACTTATTTCGAAATTTAAATCAACAAAAATATTATTGTGAACAAAAAACGATCCGCACGGCAGACCGGAATTATCAAAAGTTTCAGGCACTCAGAGCTCAAATCATTTTGGGCCGAAATATTGTTTAAATTTCATTTGTCCCGAACGGATATAAAATTTATCTTTAGTATCCCCGAAATAAAAGCGTAAAAAGGAGAGATAATGTCAGATGACATGAAGAAGATACCACCCCACGACCTTGAGATAGAAAAAGCTCTTTTGTGCTGTATTATGATGGATGAGGACTGGGGCGAAAAACTTACAGAAATAGACCTTAAAGAAGAATATTTTTATTCAAAGCAGCATCAGTACATATACCAGGCAGTTATTCATATTGTTTCGGACGGAAACAAAGTCGATCTCTTAACACTCAAGGATCATCTTCAGAGGAACGGTAAACTTGCAGAGGCGGGGGGAGCTTCCTACCTCGGAGAAGTTTTAGACGCCGTTCCGACAAGTGCCAATATTACACATTATGCCAGAATAATCGAGGATAAATATCTGCTCAGATCCCTGATCCACATAAGCACAGACGCCGTTACTTCGGCTTTTAGAGAAGAGCAGGAGGCATTTAAGCTGCTCGACAAGCTTAACGGTGATATCTTTTCTCTTGCCGAGAACAAGAAAAGAAATATTCCTCAGGCTTTGGAAAAAATAGTGCTCGACACATTCGGCCAGATCGAAGAATGGTCAAAAAAGAAAGGCGACCTTTCCGGTGTAACATCAGGTTACGACGGTCTTGACGAATACACTGCAGGCTGGCAAAAGAGTAACCTGATCGTACTTGCCGCAAGACCGAGTATGGGTAAAACACAGCTCGCTTTGAATTTTGCAATAAATGCCTCAAGATCAGAAGAAAGGACACCGGTGGCGATCTTTAGCCTGGAAATGGGCAGAAAGGAACTTGCAATGAGACTTTTGTCCATGACATCGAATGTGAGTTTAAGAAAACTGAGAACGGGAAATCTTCATGCCGATGAATGGACAAAACTCGGTCTCGGTATGGGTGAGCTGGCAGAACTGCCCATTTATATTGACGATTCGTCATCTTTAAATGTCCTCGAACTCAGAACAAAGGCAAGGCGGCTAAAAAAAGATAAAAATATCGGTTTTATTGTAGTGGACTATATCGGGCTGATGGAAACTGAGTCAAATATTGAAAGGCATGAGGGAATATCCAGGATATCAAGATCGCTCAAGGGTCTTTCAAAGGAACTTGACATTCCGATTCTGGTCTTGTCTCAGCTCAACAGGGAAGTTGATAAAAGACAGGACAAAAGGCCGATCCTGTCCGATCTGAGAGAGTCCGGAGCGATCGAGCAGGATGCCGATCTTGTGCTCTTTATACTCAGACCCGAATTTTATAAAATAAAAGATGATCAGGGCAGAAGCCAGGAGGGGCTGGCGGAGATAATTATCGGAAAACAGAGGAGCGGCCCGACCGGGACTGTTAATCTGCATTTTGACAAAGAGTATCTCAAGTTTCAGGACAATATAGACAGATTTGCAGATCCGCTGCACGAACATGAATTGGACTAAAGAGTTAATTATTTCTTGACTTATTGTATCTTCTGTCACAAATTTAGACTATAATGATTCCTTTAAAATAATTACAGGGAAGAATAATGACATTCAAAGACAGAATGAAGAGGGCGAAAAAGTTTATAACTCATGATCTGTGGTTCGTGGAAATAGAGGAAAGTGTTTCGGGCTTTAAGAAATTTCTCCTCAAAGAACTCCAGATGATGGTGCTTGTTGTCAAATCCACTCAAAAACATTTTTTGTTCAGCAGGGCGTCTTCGCTGGCTTTTACCACCCTGCTTTCACTCATACCCGTTCTTGCTATCATGTTCATGTTCTTCAAAGCATTCGGGGGTGAAATGGTCGAAACGAAGATCAAACCTCTGATATACGAATATCTTACGGCTGGACAGGGAG
>JAWOER010000164.1:0-2708 GCA_046482655.1 Candidatus Delongbacteria bacterium
AAGGTTCAAAAGAAGGCTTGAAAAATCAAGAGCTTATGAGGAGGACAAATATTTCGGCAATCCGAGTCAGTTTGTTCATAAACTAAAGTTTTCGTCAGCAGAGCTGGGTTTTAACGGTCTTGTCGAAAAAGAGCCCGGAGAACCGAACTATTCGGATAATCTGAAAGGTAATATTATTTATAACAAAAATAACAGATACCGGCTGATACTCGGTAATTTTAAGCTTAATTCATACACAGGTATGCTCCAAAAAGAAGGTTTTTCTTTTGATCAGTATATTTTCCGGTACAGCAAAAATTTTGCGGATTTTACAAAAACATCTCTCTCAACCATCGATTTTTTTGGCTATAACGGCATTTCGGGATATTATCAGACCGGTAATAACAGGTTGAATGTTTTTTACGGCAGAAAATATATTTCTGCAACTCTTGATGACTATGACCGGATCAAAACCGTCAATCTGTACGCATACGCCCGCACAGAAAACGAAATGGGGAGATATCTCAACTCTTACCACGAGGTAAAAGGAGCTGCGATAGAGGGCAGGATTTCGGACTTAAGCTACGGATTGTCATTATCGCAGGAAAATTTTGACAGGCAGATCAGCTCAGATTCTAATCTGAGCGAAGCGGTTTTAAGCGAAATATTCATATCGGCAGTCAGGGGAAAGTGGAGATTGAGATTTGACGGGGCCACAAATTTTGACAAGACTGATATCAAACTGAATGCTGTAGTAAGGACTAAAGATCTGACGACCGATATTATTTACGGCTATATTCAAAAAGACAGATTTTCTCTTACATCCCCGGGCATGATGTTCGGGAACGGGGAAAGGGAGCAGGCTTTTGGATTAAAATTTAAAGCCGCACCTTTCAAAAGAACAGTTTTTATTTCCGAGAACATAATATATTCATCAAAACAGTCAGGAACTGATCTTACCGGCGCGGTATTTTCATTCAAAACAAATATCAGAATAAATAACACGGTATTTGAACCCTCATTCAGATATAAATCAAAAGAGAGCGCCGACGATGTTTTCATGTTCGAAGAAAATACACAATACCAGACCAGGCTCAAAATAGTCCATGACGCCGGACCTCTGTCTTTTTCTTCAGATATAAAATATGTCGATGATCAAACAAAAGCTTTCGGTTATATTTTCGGTTATGCACTATACTACAGGGATGATTTTTTCCGGCTTAAGATCGGCGGAGATATATACTATTCAAAGAACGGCACAATGCTGTATTCCAGTTATGTTGATACAGGAAAATATCCCGGTCTTTATTCGTTTTCCGGATCGGGAAGAAAGGTATATCTTATGACCGGCTACAGCGATAAAAGGTATGAAATACTGGCAGGAATATCGAGGCATAAAACGGAAGACGGGGAAACTTTCGGATCGGGTTATGATACGATCTATTCCGATACTGTTCACACGGTCGAGGTCAATTTCAGTTTCACTTTTTAGCCATTCTCTGCATAATGGTTGTTGATTTGATGCGAATAATTGTGTAAATTAACAGTTGTCGGATATTTTAAAATTAAGGAGGGTTTTTATGCTACAAAGATTTTTCGCAATGCTGCTGATCGGCATTTTCGTTTTTTCTTCTCAGGTTTTTTCTCTGACCGAAAAAGATGTGGAAAAATTCGTCAAGACCACAAAAGAACTTGTCCCTTACTTTGAAGAGCTCGAAGAGCAGGAGGAGGAAGAGGAAAAAGATGAGGATCCGGAGGATACGGGATATGATATTGACGATATGACTCAGGAATTTGCAGAAGCTGCAAATGTTCACGGAGAAATAAAAAAGATAATAGCCTCGAACGGTTATTCGGAGATAAATGACTGGACAGAGGCCGCTTCAAAGATATTTACTGCGGTGGCATCAATTGAATATAAAAAAAATGTCGGTGATTTTGATGAAAGCATGAAAGCGGTAAGAAAAGAGACTGAGGGAATGGGTCTGACAGAAGAACAGATAGAAGCTTATGAAGAGCAGGTGAGAAGTGCCATGCAGCAGTTTGAACAGGCTCCCGAATCAGATATCAAAGCAGTTGAGCCCTACCTTAAAGAGCTTAGAGAGATACTTGAATGGGAATAACTTTTTAGGAGATATTTGATCAGTGAAAAGAATTTTTGATAACAGAAAAGTAAAAGAGCTGGGCAGAACAACATACAGATCGCCGATCCCACTTTCGTACAGGGACGATGATTTCGTGGCTAATTTTGTAAAGGACGGCGAAAAAGTGATCTTTGATCCTGCAACTTCTTTTGTAAAAGATCATCTCGATAATTTTAAAGACATACCGGCTTTTGAAGTGGCCGGACCAAGAAAATATCTGCATTTTGAACCCGGAAATATATCCTGCGGAATTGTAACATGCGGGGGTCTGTGTCCCGGTATCAATAATGTTATCCGGGGAGTAGTTAACGAGCTGTACTACTGGTATAAATGCAAAAAGATATACGGTTTTCGATACGGTTTTAAGGGTATGGTAAAAGAAAGCGGTGTCGAGCCTGTAGAGCTGAGTGCCGGATCGGTGGCCGATATTCATTTAAAAGGCGGCACTATTCTCGGATCCTCCCGCGGAAAGCAGGATGTTTCAAAAATCGTTGACAGGCTGCAAGAGTTAAATATTTCTATACTTTTCGCAATCGGCGGCGACGGAACAATGAGCGGGGCCTACTTTATTTCAAAGGAGATACT
>JAWOER010000240.1:0-10974 GCA_046482655.1 Candidatus Delongbacteria bacterium
CTGGAACGGTTCAATGTAACATATCTTCCTATAGATGCCAAAGTGGAAGTACAGAATTTTGAGATGAACAGAATTTATGACAGAAACTCTATCGTTATCAGAGAATCTTTACACAAACTTTCCTTCGATCGGGATAACAATTGGGCATTAAGACCGGACAGGGCACTTCCGGAGTTGCTTATCTACCATATCAATGCAGCCGGTCTTTTCAAAGAATGTAAAAGTGATTATGTACTTTCCAGACCTGATTATTATATTACCGGCACCATAAACAACATAGAAATTTACAGAAGTTCAGACCGGATTCTGGCGCATTTGAATGTGGTACTCCAATTAAGAGACGAAGACAGATCTATAATTGTTTATAAAAAAATCGATGAGAAAAGAGATATAAAAAAATACGATATTACATTCTTTGTCAAGACCATCGGAGAACTCTTGAGGGACGGCACACATGAGTTCATGGTCGATATCGTTGATCATTTTAAAAACGCCGAATAAACAGGATGCTACTTTTGAAATTCACTTACTGCATACTCTTCTTGACCCTACTGTCAAATGTTTTATGTGCCGGCAAATACGACACCTGGCTCAGTCCCCCGCCCGGGGAACAGATAATTGAAGAGTCTTCCGACGATCAGCTTGGAATGGGAAGGCTGTTCGTACCGGCAATGTCTTTTTCTGAATGGGAACCGTATCTGAGGATATACAATTCGGCTGACCGTACTGTGATCGATGACTACAGACCCGGAAAAAGCATATTCCTCAAACCCGGCAGATATACGCTTTTATTCGGCTCTTCGGATGATCCTCTCGATAAAGTCCAAAAACATTTCACTATAAACCAGCATCAGACCACTATCATCGAGCCGGACTGGGCGGGCCTGGTGGTCAATGTGCTTGACAGCGAGAACAATGAATTCATCCGTTACGGTTATGAGATAATGGACCTCGAAACCGGGATCTCCATAGGAACAAAATACAGCAGGGACGAAAGCAGTTTTGATGACACGAATTCAACATGGATACTTCCGCCCGCCAAATACAAACTTGTTAAACAGGGTGAACCTTTCAATACAATAATGAACTTTACGACTTTTGAATTAAAGTCCGGAAAACTCACAGATATAACTGTTGTGGTCAACGATGTGGGAACGATGGTGGGCGCGGGTGAAATAGGCATACTCGGCAATTACGATAAAACCCGTGAAGCATGGAGAAATGTACTGAATCTCAAAGGTTCTGTTACCCTGAACAGCTATAACGATGAAAACGATGAAGAGAACCGGACAGATATCAGTTTTATGGGAACGATAGACAGTAAATTCATCTTCGACCAAAAGCCGTATTATCTCAATTTCAGACAATTTCTCGAAGAAGAGTTTGAAAAAAAGGATGCACTGGAGGGCTTTAGAGTAAGTAAAGATGAATTAAAATTCACAAACACCGCAATATATTATTTTACCGACATTTTCGGACTGTATGCCGATATAGGTTTCGAGACATACCTTTTCTCCAGAAATTACTATGATATTACTTCCGATTCTATCAGCGTGATCAGCGAAGAGGGAAGTGTAATGCTTTACGACCGTGATAAATTCAAACTTTCCGACTCCTTCACCCCTATAAAAACAAATGAAAGTTTCGGATTGAACTTCACATTCATAAAGTCATCTTCTTCAAATCTGTATCTGAGAGCAGGTTTCGGGTTTCAGCAGAACTTTAACGATAATGTCTATTTGCTCACATCCGACAAAATTATTCCCGAATTTACAGAACAGGAAGACAAATTCATAAAAGGTTTATCATTCGAAGCCGGTTCGGATTTTCAGTTCTCGGGAAATATAACCTATAATTCAACAGCCTCATTTTTTTACAACCTTGATGAGGAACGGAGCTATAATTTTTCGTGGGATAACAATATTATTTTCAAGATATACCGCTATGTATCGATAGACTACAATCTTAAACTTGAATATGACTATTCCAAAAATTCACTTTCGAACTACTTTATATACGATAACAGTCTTGCTCTGGCATTCTCTTACTATTTAAACAGGTGATCCTATAATTCATGGTATCGGAAAAGGGAAATACGATCCTTTTTGGTAAAGTTTTTTACAATTCTGAAATAGAAGAAGCAGAAAAACTGCTTCAAAAAATAAGAAAAAGATCCCGTGATACTGTTGTGCTCGATCTTTCAGAGACAAGATCCGCGGGAACATTGTCAATTGCCAGAATACTTGAACTGGGAAAAGATAAGAATATCGATCTCGTGCTTTCCGTGGAGATAAAAGAAAGGCTCAGAGATTTTGAAGAAAGTATATCGTATTCTGTAGATGACCCCTACGATATTTCTGTTGTTGAAAAATTGGTAAACCTGACATCAGACCTGGTAAAACAATCTAAAGATTTTATAGTTCTTGCCGCCGATATCTTTTACTACAGTATAAGATCTGTTTTTAAATGGAAAGGAAGAAAGAAGGGTTCTGTTTTTGAACAGATGCTGCTCATGGGCAATAATGCTATACCTATCGTCTTTCTTTTGTCGTTCCTGATCGGACTGATCCTTTCGCTCCAGTCGGCCGCTCAGCTAAGACAGTTCGGAGCTAATATCTACCTCGTTGACCTTATTGTTATAGCTATGATAACAGAAATGGGACCTATGATAACTGCAGTAATAGTTGCAGGCAGATCGGGTTCCGCGATCGCCGCAGAAATATCAACCATGAAAATAACTGAGGAACTGGATGCTTTAAAAGTTATGGCATTAAATCCCTTAAAATATGTTGTGGCCCCGAAAATGCTGGCTATGACCGTAAGCCTTCCCGTCCTGACTATTCTGGCGAATCTGGTGGGTATATTAGGCGGCTTCATTATCGCGGTGATATATCTGGACCTCAGTGTTGTAATATTTTTTAACAGAGCCGTGGAGGTAATGACGATACCGTTTTGGCGCCAAAGCGTTTTAAAAAGTGTCCTCTTCAGTTGGCTTATCGTAATTATCGGTGCCCATTTTGGTTTTAATGTCAAAGGGGGCGCAGAAGGCGTGGGAAGAGCTACAACAGCTTCGGTCGTAGCTTCCATATTCGCAGTCATCATTACAGATGCACTACTCAGTATAATTTTTTATTTTGAATTTTGATCATGGAAAACAACAACATCATAGAAATTAATAATCTGACAGCCAAGTACGGAGATGATACAGTTTTGGACGATATCACACTCAGTATAAAAAAAGGAGAGATATTCGTGATCCTTGGGAGCAGCGGCGGCGGTAAGACTACACTTTTAAAACATATTATCGGACTAATTGAACCGGCAGGCGGAGATATCTCCGTATTTGGTAAGAGCATAAAGGGAATGGGCATTGAGGAGTTCGAAAATATTCTAAAAAAGGTCGGCATGCTTTTTCAGGGAGGTGCGCTAATAAATTCGATGAAAGTATGGGAAAATGTATCTATGCCTCTAGAGCAGCACACCAGCCTCGATGCCGAAACCATAGCCAAGATCGTCAAGCAGAAACTCTCACTTGTCAACCTGAAAAATGCATACAACCTTTTCCCTTCTGAATTATCGGGAGGAATGAAAAAACGAGTGGCATTGGCAAGAGCAATCGCAATGGATCCCGATATATTGTTCTTTGACGAGCCCTCTGCCGGTCTGGACCCGATCACAGCACACGAATTGGACCGGCTCATACTGGACCTGAAGAAAAAAATGGGTATCACACTGGTTGTTGTAACACACGAAGTGGAATCAATAAAAAGGATAGCTGACAGAATTCTTTATCTCCAGAAGGGAAAAAATATATTCTGCGGAAATCTGGAAGAAGCAAAAAAGGAAGATATTGACGAGATAAATAAATTTTTCAGCTGGGGTACTTACTCCCGGTCATAGAAATTATCAACTGATAATCACTCTTTCATATCTTGACTTTTTAAAGCTGATTTATTATATTTGCTTGCTTTGTAAAAGTAGAAATTACTATTCTTAAATTCGGAGTTGGTTTAAATGAAAAAAAGGTCTGATAAACACAAAAATAACGATCCTGCTTCAGATCAAAATGAACAGGCTTTTTCAGAAAAAGAACCTGTTAGGGAAATGAGGGACGATTCAGATACGAACAAGGATATTGAAAAAAACATTTCTTCTGATGATATCCAAAGGCAGGAAGAGCTGGAAAAAGAAATACTGGAATACAGGGACAAGCTGATCAGGAAGGCCGCTGAGTTCGAAAACTACAAAAAGAGAACTTCAGAAGAATTCATCAGGCTCATTAACTCTGCCACCGAAGATATTGTTTTCAAACTTTTGCCTGTTCTTGATGACATTGACAGATTTGAAAAAAACTATTCCGATGATTCCAAGGCAGCAGATCTGAAAAAAGGTGTTGATATGATCTTTAATAAACTCAGATCGATACTGCAGAATGCAGGTCTAAACGAAATAAATTCTATTGATCAGGAATTTGATCCTGATTTCCATGATGCACTTCTTATGACAGAAAAAGAGGGAGTCGAACCTAACATTGTTATTGATGAACATGAAAAAGGCTACAAACTTAATGACAAAGTTATAAGACACGCAAAGGTTATTGTCTCAAAATAAAAACGGCTATAGAACATGTCAAAAAAAGACTATTACCAAATACTCGGCGTTTCAAAAACTGCGGGTAAAGATGAAATTAAAAAAGCTTACAAAAAACTCGCATTAAAATATCACCCCGACAGGAATAAGGGCGACAAAGATTCCGAAGAAAAATTTAAAGAAGTCGGTGAAGCATATTCTGTCCTTTCAGACGATAATAAACGGGCCAAGTACGACAGATTCGGCCATGACGGTTTAAAGTCCGGTCCCTCGGGCGGAGGCTTTGACTTTGGCGGGGGTTTTGATTTTGGAGATGCTGAGTCCATTTTCGAGCAATTCTTCGGAGGGGGATTCGGCGGCGGTTTCAGAAGCTCGGGAAGGAGGTCTTCCCCTTCTGCCAGAAAAGGCGGGGATCTGCAAATAAAGATCAGGCTTTCACTGGAAGAGATAGCAAAAGAAACAACAAAAAAGATCAAAATAAACAAATATGTAAAATGCTCCACATGTAACGGAAAAGGTGCCAAAAATTCTTCTTCCGTAAAGAAATGTTCGGACTGCGGGGGCACGGGGGAAGTGAGAACAGTTCAGAGATCTATCCTCGGACAATTCGTAAATGTTTCTCCATGTTCAACCTGTAACGGTACAGGTGAGATCATAATCCAAAAATGTCCGATGTGCGGTGGAGAAGGGCGAATAAGAGAAGAAAGAACAATTTCTGTATCGATACCGCCCGGAGTTATGGAAGGGCAGTATCTGACTTTGAAAGGAGAGGGTAACGCTCCCAAAAGAGGCGGCGTGAATGGGGACCTGCTGGTAATTATTACAGAAAAAGATCACAAATATTTTCATAGAGATGCCGAGAACCTGTATTACGACCTTCAGTTGAGCGTAGCTCAGGCAGCACTTGGCGACGAAGTTCAGATACCTGTCATAGAAGGTAAGGTTAAACTCAAAGTGCCGAGCGGAACTCAACCCGGTAAAAAACTGCTGCTCAAGGGAAAGGGACTTCCGGTTCTTAACGGCTATGGTAAAGGTGACCTTATCGTATCAATTAATGTCTGGATACCGACAAAAACCACAAAAGCATCCAGATCCCTTTTCGAGAAACTCAAAGATATGCCCGAAATAAAGCCCAAATCAACAGAAAAGGGTTTTTTTGAAAAAATAAAGAGAAAATTCTTTGAATGATGAAAAAAGAAAAGAGCCGCACTGACCGAATTTATCACAGAACCTATAATGGCTCGCTGTTTCTGCTGATTGTCCTTTCTGTAATCCTTTTTTGCAAAACATCGACATGTACGGACAATGATATTGACAGCATCGGACTTATAACCGGAGAAGAGACCAATAACACTTTAGAAAAAGATCAGAAATCAGCAGCAGTTAAAAGTGATATTGAACAAAAGGCTTCAGACTCTAAAACGACGAATAATGATACACAAAAAAACATAATAAAAGAATTGACTGTGAGCAAAAATATTCTTAATATAAACAATGCTTCGGCCGAAGAGTTGGTCAAGCTAAAAGGAATAGGTGTGAAAACTGCCGGAAAGATAATTAAGTACAGGAAAGAATTCGGCAGATTCAAGGCGGCGGAAGAATTGATGAATGTCAAAGGTATAGGCGAAAAAAAATTCTCCGCGATCAGGGATTTGATTGAAATTTAAAAAATTAAAATGGAGAAAACCGATGCGTTTCAGATCAAAAAAAGGCGGAATAGTACTAAAGATCCTTTCTGTAATAGCGTTCATTCTTCTTATCCTTTCGATAGAAGTACCGAGAAGAATGTGGAAAGACCAGCAGGAAAGAACCGACCTGGCCAGAAAGAGAATGCTTGAAATGTCCGACTGCGAAATTGTCTATTTACAGGAGACTGGCTCTTTTAACAAGGACCTTAAGGAAGTATTCCGTTTTGCCGAAAATTTCGATTCACTGCTCATAAGCGCCCCAAATATTGATGTTGAGATACTTGACCTTGACACTACAAAAGTGAGGATTTCCTATACTGCAGTAAAACATTTTAAAGACCTAGATGTCGTACCCGCAAATGACAGTCTGGATGACTTAGAAAAAAAGGCGGACTTTATTGCCTATCTGGAAAGCATCGGCTGTCCCACGCCCTCATTAGTTATGGAGTCAGATGCGGAAGAAATTGAAATGCTTTTGCAGGGAACAGACAACAAAGACCACTTCAGATGGCTGAAGGAAAACTACTATAAAGCATCAGAAAACGAAGCAGAAAAATTATATCAGACCGGCAGGGACCTGGATATAAGCCTTCTTCTAAGAAATCCGGAATTAAAACTAACTTCTCATACAGTAAACCTGAAAAGCAATTCGAATATTCTTGCGATCGCGAACTATAAAAGGCAGGATGACATATACTGGGATTTTATTTCTAAGGATAAGATCAGGATCGAATACTTTAAAGACCCCGAAAAAGAAACTCAATATGTAAATATGTCAAAATATATTTTCCCCGACATAGAAACAGATGAAACCCCCTACCTCTGTCCCAGTACTCTCGAACCATTCGATGTGACATTCAATCTTGGTGCCCGGGTCGGAATGAAGGTAGCCTTCTTTGAAGACGATGAAAAGAACATACCTGAGATCAGAGAAGATCAGGAAAAGATCAGATTATCAGACAATCAGACTGTGATGAACTACTATTTGAGTCTGGTAAAACGGAAAGCGGAAAGAAATGTTTCTGATCTTGTCAGAGAGTATGAAATGGATGGAGATTCAACATATTCAACGGATGAAAAAAAGGAAGAACTGTTCATAAAATTCTTCGCTGAAAGACTTGATGACCTGGCAGCTGACGAACCCCTTGTTGATGAATTGGAAAAAAATATCGATGCACACGAGAGCGAGAGCGAAGAAAAATTCAGCGAAAAAGAAAGATTTAAACTTTTATTTGCAGCAAAACCGGGCTCTGATGTGGCGAAGGAGATGAAGAAAGATAAAAACAAAGAATCTCTTTCAGAAATATCATTTGTTTACGACACAAATATCATCAGAACAGATACTGTCAGTGTAAAAATCGAATCTCCGATAGATGAAGACAGCGAATTTAAGGGATATTCGAGAAATATACTTCAAAAGAAATTTTTATTTGGAATAGAGGATGATAAAAATGCCGGATATGTTGATAACGGAAGACCCAGCTGGAAGAACGAGTAAGGTATATCTCGATTTCATATAACACCGGTTCAAAAGGGGTTGGTCTTTTTTCCAGCCCTTTTTTGCATAAAAAATTCAACAGGGAGTGTTTATGTTCTATGATATTATTATCCATCCGTCGAGGATCGAACTGGTTCACAGATTCTTATCGTCAAATAAAAACGAGATGGAGGAAAAAAGACTCTCGTATGTCGATACTGATTTTAAATTTGATGTAAATACAATAGAGAACGGCGAAAATTATGAGGCCGTAAAAAAAATAATTGCAGACATGATTACCCCCCACATAGAAGAGCTGAATACGATAAATATTATCTTACCGTCATCCTTTACTCAAAATAAAGAGATCGTGTCTTCTGCATCCGATAAGGACTTTTCAGAATATATAGCCTGGGAAGCTTTCAAGATGGTCACAGATGTTCCCGGACACTATAAATACGGCCATATTTACTCTGAAAAAGAAGGAAAGATAATAATTTCGGTGGTCAGAAATAGTGTTGAAAGATATTTCAGCGACCTTCTGCATGATTTGTATTCAAACAAGATCGATCATAAATTATTTTCTCTGTACGGTTCAGACGACCATAAAAAGCTCATAGAATTAGATCAGGAATTAAAGGATCCCCTCGCGCCTTTTACAGATCCTGAAAAAGATACATATGCACCTGTTTCACTGGATGATAAAGCTTCGAACAGAAAATCCAAAAGTCCCGTGTTCATTCTTATTATCGTCATCCTTTCAGCCGCTGCTCTGTATTATTTTAATTCCGTAAAAGATGATCCCGAAACTTCTTCGGTAAGCTCTACAGAAGAAAAGGGCTCTAAAGGATTCGAACACTCAGAAACACAAATTACTTCTTCCGAGGACAAAGATATAATTAAAGATGAAGACGGATCTGATGATAAAAGTGAATATATAGCTGAAAATGACAGTATTCTGCCGTCAGATACTTTAAGTGCAGATACTTTAAGCACAGAAATTTCAGAAATTACAGAAGATATAGATAATGCAGAAGAGGAAACCGAGCCCGATATTGATCCTGAACCGGATGAAAGTGAGCCGCAGCAGATCCCAAAAAAGACCGAAATCACAGCTCCCTCATTATGGGAACTGATCGTTTCACTCGCAAAAATGAATAATGACTCGGTGGTTTACAAGGACGGAAGCGTTAAAGTATATCTCAACGGTAATTCTGATGTTGAAAAAATAAGATCAGTTGACCCTACAGGAAGCTATGTGTTCAATCATTCAGATGATATTCTGAGTATAGAACATGATTCTTTTAATTTTTCGAGATACTCCAGCCAGAAAAACTTTAATAATTTTATAGATATTAGAAACGACCATTACATTTTTTCTCCCGACAATGATTATAAAATCGAATCGATAGATGTATTTGAATCTCTGTTTAAAGGATTTGAAGAAAGAAAGGTCGAATTCAAATCTTTTACAATATCAAGATCCGGCTCAGAAATCAATTTCACGGTCAGTTTTGATTAGAATTACAGGCGGAAAACTAAAAGGGAGAAATCTTGAATCTTTCAGGTCTCATGATCTGCGGCCGACCACAGCTTTTTTTCGTGAATGGATCTTCAATGTAATAAAGAACATGATCGATATTGACCGGGTAGTGCTGATGGACCTTTTCTCGGGCACAGGTGCTGTCAGTTTTGAATTTATTTCCAGGAACGCACGGTCGGCGGTCATGATCGAAAAGAACAGAGATCTGGTAAATATTACGGAAAAGAACATGAACAAAATGAATGTTAATAATGCAGAAGTAATAAGCTCGGATGCAATCTCCTATCTTCAAAGATCCTTTGATCGGGGCATCAAACTTCCATACAATGTTATATATATGGATCCACCCTACAATCAAGGTCATCTGATAGATCAGGTTCTTAATGCTTGTTGCAACAACTGTTCATACCTGCCCCAGGATATAATGATCATCATCGAATCCCGCAAAGAAAAAAATATACCCGCCTCTTCAGATCTTATTTGTTCCCGGGAAAAAATATCGGGTGCCACAAAAATGTCTATATTCAGGAGGAAGGATGCGTGATATAAAAGAAGAGATCAAACAGAATTCAGACCTTTTGTTATCCGGAGTGCTCGTTGAACTTGTCAATACTTCAGTAAGCAAAAAAATATCTGCCCGGGATATAATAGAGTATCTGAATTATGGGTATTCATACGAAAATGAATTTTTGGAAAAAATAAATAAAGACCGGCAGTTAAAAGTTGAAACGGTCTCAGAAGCTGTAGAGATATTCGGCCCGGAGAATTGTTCCTTTTTGTTAATGAATATGCTTTTGTTCAAAACGGTAGAAAATTTTCTGTCCGAAGATGTGAAGAATCTGTTCGAAATGCAACTTTTCACCGCCTCTGCCAGCTATATAATCGCTAAAGAGACCAACATAGCCTACCCCCACACTTCATATTCCTCCGGTCTTTTATCAAATATCAGTTATTTCTATCTTGCCAGATACCATTCCGAAAAATTATCAAGTATACTCACCAAAAATAAAATTATGGTAAAAAGAATGACCTACGAGTGGGAGACATTCGGAATAGATCACGCAGAAATGTCCTACCTGATACTCGGATCAGCAGGAATCATGCCTGAGATCTATAATCCGGTCAGATACCATCATCAAAAGAATCTTCAGGAAAACATAGGCTCGGCTGATACTGTAAAAGATGTTTCACTTTCTCTTTACTTCGGATCTATACTCACGAACATGTTCTACGAAGATCTTGGACTGGTAACAGATTTTAAAAAAGATATGAAAAATATGACCGGACTTCATTCAAGACAACTGGAAAAAACAATTGATAATACTATTGAGCACTTTAAAAATTCTGTTAGATCAACAGACATAGAAGAACTGAATTTTCCCGGATATTTTAGGGTCATAAGCTGGTTTGACACAAAACTTGCCGTCGCAAGATCGCAGGTTGAACTGGCCAACAGGAAAAACACCGAATTAAACCTTCAAAATGAAAAATATCAGAAGGCTCTATCTGATAATAATAAAAAACTTGTAGATATTGCTTTGACCGATCCTCTCACCGGAGCATATAACAGAAGATATCTTGATGAAAAACTCAGAGATGAATTTAAAAGAGCGAAACGGTATAATCAGAGCTTTATACTTATATCCTGCGATATTGACCATTTCAAAAAAATAAAT
>JAWOER010000243.1:0-7623 GCA_046482655.1 Candidatus Delongbacteria bacterium
CCAGTGAAAGGGTCAAGCGGGGAGACAACTGGGAAGAAAAAACGGACTGGCACAATATTGTCCTGTTCGCAAGACAGGCTGAATATGCTAAAGACTACCTGAAAAAAGGGATGACAGTTTTTATCGACGGCCGTATATCCACGAGGAGCTGGGATGATGAGAATGGTGTAAGAAAGTATATGACAGAAATAATAGGTAATGTGGTAAAGAATCTTTCCGGCAGGAGAGATGACAGTCATGATATTACAGGTAATGATCAGAACAAAACATCAGATTCATCTGAAAAAAATACAGACGACGACCCAGTTGACGATCTTCCTTTCTGACAGTATAATACAATTATTCATGTAAAAAAAGCGGGAATTCCCGCTTTTTTTTACATACAGATCAATTCTGAATTCAGTTTAGAAATTATACTTGACAGTAGTTCCTATTTTGAGCTGCATATCTGTTACAGGCTCATTGTTCTCATCAAAGTTCTCGAGGTCGCCTACCTTATTATACGCAAAGTTGTCTGTAGGGACCATCAGCGCAAGGTAAGGAAAGAAGCTTATATTATCTTCATACATGGTTACTTTAGCTTTCAGATCAAGTTCCCATGCTATGAACATATCTTTGTTCTTTGATTCGAACGGATTTTGATATGTGACTTTTTTTCCGTAAGCAGCGTCGTTAAGTATAAATCCGAATCCGCCTGTGAATATAACATTGTCCATATATTCCCAATCAACAAATAAGGAAGGTACAACGATTCCGAGCTGTTCTTCTCTTCCGAGTGACTGAACAGTGAATCCGTCCATCGGGTTATGCGTTGATATTCCATTCGCATCCTCATTAATTATCTCCAGTCCGGTATCATAGAATGAGTCATAATCTTGGTAGTTTTCCCAATTTTCATAACATCCTCTAAACAAAAGATTGGCTCTGAATGTGGTTTTTTCATCCATCTTAAATTTAGATTTTACGCTTAAGGCCAAACCTGTTTTATCAGGGTCGCGCGGCTGGGAATATCCCGGCCCGGGATCATAAGGGTTATAGATCGCATAGTTATTGTTCGCAACAAATTGAGCATCTAAATGGAACATACCGATATTTGTTAGCAGGCGTGGTGCGAAAAATATACTGACGCCGTCTCTTCTGACTCCGGGAGAATAGTCTGTTCTGTCAAGAACAAAAATATTATTAACACCAAAGGTGAACATTTCGTTAAGTTCATAGCCCATGTCAGCTAAAAAGACCGATGTCCCGAAACTGTAAGTGTCATTTGACAAATACCTTTCCCCTTCATCCTGTGCGGCAAACCAACCAAGGTTAACAGAGTATTCATTAAAGCTGCCCTTCCACATCAGACCTGCAAGGTCAGAATCAATGATCATGCTGTGGGCATCTTTGTAGGGCATCAGACCGAGTCTGAAAAGTTGATTATTTGTCGGCTTGATGTCTATATGAATATTTTTTGTTTCAAGATTTTGTCCGTCTGTTCCCAGCGATCCTCCGTTCGTTCCGTATTCAAGATCACCTATCTCAAATACTGCTTTAACATCGATAAAATCATTGACGGTATAGCTCAGATGCGGCCTGAATCTCATATCAACGACTCTTTCATATATCTGCTTGTCCGAGTTTGTTGAGTTCAGATTCTGAAGCTCTGATCTCATACGCATTTTCATTCCGAAATCAGCTTGAGAGAAGATCGATAATGCGAACAATAATATTACTGTGGATATAAGCTTTTTCATTTTATCGTCCTCTTATTTTAGCTTTGTTTTAAAAGTCATACCTATCTTAGTAAAAGGCTTGTGGTCTCCTTCGTAATCATACCATTCGCCGGGAAGCAGAACAGCAATGTAGGGAACAAGGCTCAGGCTTTCATACATTGTTATATTCGCCTTCAAATTGAGTTCTGTTCCGATCCAGCTTTCAGGTCTCCATTTCCAGTCACTGCCTTTTCTCAGCATTTCAATAGCGGTCATCGCATGACCTAATCCGAAAGTAAGTTCCATATCATCAATGAAAGTGAGAGAGCTGAGGTGTTTTGTTATGTTATAGTCAACAAACACAGAGGGCAGTATTATACCGGCACAACCTGCCAGAGGATTCTTCGGGAATGTGGTAAAAGGACTGAAAACCTGCGTGTCACGCTCTTCCAGGCCAGAACTTCTTTCAGTAAGAATATCCAAACCTGTTTGGTAGTAGGAGTGAATACCGTAGTAAACATTCCATCCGGCCTCATGGCTTCCGTCTCCGTCCCTGAACAGGAAGTTGAATCTTGCATCTGCGTCTTCGTTTATGTCATACTTGGTTTTAAGACTGAAAACACCGCCCGTGGATTGAGGAGTATATCCCGTGTCTCCGTCACCTTCAATAAATTCGTTTTCGGGACGGATATTGTTGAAAGCAACAGCAGTTTCTACATAGAATCTGTCAAAAGTTCCCTCAAAATACGGAGCGAACCATAGTATTGTTGACTTACTGTGCGAAACATTTACACCGTCGTCCGAACGGGGTTCTCTGCCGAACTGTATCAGGTTGTTTACACCGGCTTTCATATTTTCGTCAATATTGTACTCAAAATCAGCAACCAGCTCTGTTTTACCAAAGCTGTAGGTATTGAAGTCGGGCTCATACACTTCGCCCTGGTCTTCAGACACGAACCATGCAAGAAATGAAGTCAGTTCTTTTCCCCCAACCATATATTTGTTCTTCCAGGAAAGACCTGCTATATCGGTATCAAGTATCATGCTGTGGTAATCCTTGTAGGGCTGAAGACCGAATGTAACCGTGTTTTTATCGTTCGGTCTGATCTGGAGGAACAAGTTTTTGGTTTCAACATTAATCCCGTCTGTACCTTTTGCACCGCCGTCTTCTTTATTCCCGAACTCGATATCTCCGATCTCGAGAACCCATTTAGCGGAAAGATATTCGTTCTGAGTATAGCTTAACCAGGGTCTGAATCTTACATCAGTTACCCTTTCCCAAAGCTGATAATCCTCGTTCGTGCAAAACATTTCGGCTCTGGTCCTGAAAGACATTCCGGTTTTGAACTGGGCACTCAAACCGAACGCCAGGACAAGAACCGATATAAAGGCCACAATCTTTTTCATAAATCTCTCCATCTTTATTAATTTTCTGTTTTCAATTTTAATCCCCCCGATACCACACAGCTAAGGCTGAGAAGACCGAAAACAACCTTTGTGGGTAATCAGATTACAATTTAATAACAACGCAGCATTATGTCAAGAAAAAAAATTATCATAACAATGTTTTTAATCTATAGCTTGACAACGGCGCAAAATATTGATAATTTACTGCGTTATTATGAAAGTACAGATCGATCCGAAAATAAAAGCTGCTGTTCTATTTGCCGAAAAGGCCACAGGAAGTCCCTGTTATGTGGTCGGCGGTTATGTTCGTAACCAGCTTTTGGGCAAGGTTTCTGATGATATTGATTTTGTAATAGAGGGAGATTCAATAGTTTTCGCAAAGAGTTTTGCCCGCTGTCTTGAGTGTAAAAAAGTGGTGATATTTCCCCGTTTCAAAACGGCAAAAGTATGTTTTGGACCTATTTTTGCCGAGTTTGTTTCGGCCAGGACCGAAAAGTACGATCGTGCATCAAGAAAACCTACGGTGGAGACTTCGACACTCTATCAGGATCTTAGGCGCAGAGATTTTACTGTCAACTCTATAGCATGCAGAGTAAATGGATCGGGCAGGGAAAAACTGATAGACTATTTTGGCGGTATAGAGGATCTAAAAAAAAAGATCATCCGGACGCCATTGCCGCCCTTAGTTACATATAGCGAAGATCCCTTAAGGATGTTAAGGTGTATAAGGTTTGCATCCGTTCTGGGTTTTAAGATCGATGAGGGATCTTTTAATGCTATAGCCCCAAATTGTGACCGGATGGATATTGTGTCTGTTGAGCGGATTACAGAGGAATTATTCAAGATAATTTCTTCAAACCGTCCCGTGAAGGGCGTATGGCTTCTTTACAAATCAGGCTTGCTGGGGAAGCTGTTGCCGGAAATAACGGAACTGAAGGGTGTAGAGGAAAAAAACGGACAGGTTCATAAAGATATCTTTATCCACACCCTAAAAGTATTGAACAATATCAGTAGGGTTACAGAGAAAACAGCCCTAAGACTGGCCGCACTTATGCATGATATTGGTAAGAAGAGAACAAAATTTTACAAAAAAGGTCAGGGTTGGACATTCCACGGCCACGACGAAGCGGGTGCAAGAATGTTCGTCTCCATAGCTAAAAGATTGAAGTTTTCGAATGGCCTCACTGATTATGTTGCAAAGATAATCCGGCTTCACCACAGACCGATAGCTCTTGCAAAAGAAGAAGTGACTGACTCGGGAGTAAGAAGACTTCTTTTTGAGGGCGGTGATGATGTGGAGGATCTGATGCTCCTCTGCCGTGCCGACATAACTACCGCCAACAAGTCTAAACTCGGGAGATATCTTCAAAATTTCGACAGACTTTCTGATAAAATAATCGAAGTAGAAGAAAAAGACAGGATAAGAAATTTCAAACCTCCGGTGTCAGGTCTAGATATTATGCGGCTTTTTAACATAAGACCCGGTCCACAGGTCGGAAAAATAAAGAACATTATTGTTGAAGCAGTGTTAAATGGTGAAATAGAAAATGACAGGGAATCTGCCGTCAGGTTACTCAAAAGGCTACCTAAAACAGGGGGATAAAAGAAATGGATAAGGACGAGAGGAAAGAAAACAGGACCAGATCCGAAGAAATTAGTTCCAGTGACAGCGACATTTTTTCCATTAGCAGCGAAGAGAGTTTTTTTAGCAGCATTCAGGACATTGAGAATTTAAGAAATGTTTTGCCGACGCATGAGGAAACAGAGAGTAAAAAACTTCAACAGGTCCTTGGCGTGACAGAGAAACTGATGACAACATATGATAAGAAGACTATATTCAATATAATAATCGAAAAATCTATCGAATTTACAGGTGCGGAAAGAGGTTACCTGATGCTGGTTAATCCGAAAAATGAACTGGAAATAGTTTACTCCATGAATATGGACAATCAGTCGCCGGAAGACTCTATGCAGGAGATATCTTCAACAGTAATAAATAAGGTTCTTTCCGAAAAAGAGGTCATAATTATAAAAGATGCTCTCAATGACGAGGAATACGAGGTGCAGAGAAGTATCATCAATCTTAAGCTTAAGGCAATTATGTGTGTCCCGATGATAAAAGAGAACAAGGTACTGGGAATCATATATGTGGAGAACCGGAAAATACCGGGCATCTTCAACAAGGAATCAGGAGAGGTTCTGAAATTTTTTGGTAATCAATGTGCCGTCGCACTCGAAAACCTGGATCTTATTGAGGAAAATAAACAATATGCCGTGAACCTGGAAAAACAGGTCGAAAAAAGAACGGCCGAGCTTTCTTACGAAAAAGCGTTCATAGAAAGGATTATTGAGAACATCGGCGAGATCCTGGTGGCAGTTGATAGCAACGGAAACATCGTTAAACTTAATAATGCCGTTGTTGAAATATTGGGATACCCGACAGAAAAGTTCACGGGTGAAGATATAGGCGCTCTTTATGACCTGGAGCACTCAGAGGATGTTGTGAAAGCGGTCAGATCCAATAAGAATACATCGAACATATCGTGCTATATTCCTGATTCAAAGGGCCGGAATGTTCATTTTTCAGCAACCGTAAGTCATATTATCGAGGCAGGTGAGATGATCGGCTCGGTCATAATAAATAAAGACATGACAGAAGTTGAAAGATATGAACTTGAAAGGCTGGAGAAAAAAGAACTTGAATCAATAACAAAGACCGCCGTAACGGCAAATGATCAGATAAACACGCCTCTCGGAGTAATAATCGGAAGAGCCAGCATTTTGAGTTCACTGATACCCGGGGATGAAAACGCAAAAAAGAATCTGGAGATCATCAGGGAACAGGCCTACAGAATTAAAGAAACTCTCAACGAAATGAAAAGAATAACAAAGATAAAAGAGAAAGAATACAAGCTGGAGGGAATAAAAAT
This sequence comes from Candidatus Delongbacteria bacterium, assembly GCA_046482655.1. GTDB lineage: Bacteria > UBA4055 > UBA4055 > UBA4055 > UBA4055 > SLFX01. The sequence continues at coordinate 6,035 of JAWOER010000243.1, forward strand.
GATTGACCTCAAGGGTGACAGATCTTGATAAGTTTCCCGTTTTCTCATATCTAAATAAAATTATATTCGTATTTTACGGACGCTCTAATCTTTCTTGTGGAAATGACTGTTGTCCGACAAGCCTGTCGGCAAATAAAAAAAATGAAAATACAATAAAAAAGACTTGACTTGCAAAAACATAAAGCATACATTTAGCTCCCGCCGATAAAAAGGCGTTGTTCATTGACATAGGCAAGATAGAAGAAGCACAAGAAAAGAAACGATAAAACAAAAGAATCGAGGCCCTGTTTCGTTTATAGCGGTGTTACATACTTGATCTATTATGATTTAGTGTGTGATGTTGAGATAAGACGGAACTGTCGAAACATATCGACAAATATCATTATAAAAGAATGATAATTTAAGATAAACAACGGAGAGTTTGATCCTGGCTCAGGACGAACGCTGGCGGCGTGCCTAACACATGCAAGTCTACTTGAACGCTCTGCTTGCAGAGCACTAGGGTGGCGAACGGGTGAGTAACGCGTAGATAATCTACCATTTAAACACGGATAACCTAGTGAAAACTGGGCTAAGACGGGATGTGGTCGCAAAATGGCATCATAAGCGATTAAAGACTGCGAGTCGATAAATGATGAGTCTGCGTATCATTAGCTAGTTGGCGGGGTAAAAGCCCACCAAGGCGACGATGATTAGCTGGTCTGAGAGGATGATCAGCCACACTGGGACTGAGATACGGCCCAGACTCCTACGGGAGGCAGCAGTGAGGAATATTGGTCAATGGGGGCAACCCTGAACCAGCAACGCCGCGTGTACGATGACACAGTTTATCTGCGTAAAGTACTGTTAACCGGGACGAAATAGATGTATAGGCTACATTTTATGACGGTACCGGTAGAGGAAGCTCCGGCTAACTCCGTGCCAGCAGCCGCGGTAATACGGGGGGAGCTAGCGTTGTCCGGAATCATTGGGCGTAAAGGGCATGTAGGTGGGACTTTAAGTCAGTTGTTAAATATTACGGCTTAACCGTATTATGCAATTGATACTGGAGTTCTTGAGTGTGAGAGGGGACAGAGGAATACCTGGTGTAGCGGTGGAATGCGTAGATATTAGGTAGAACACCTGAGGCGAAGGCGTCTGTCTGGCTCATCACTGACACTGAAATGCGAAAGTATGGGGAGCGAACAGGATTAGATACCCTGGTAGTCCATACTGTAAACGATGGGTACTAGGTGTCGGGGGGACTAGCCCTCTCGGTGCCGCAGCTAACGCAATAAGTACCCCGCCTGGGGAGTACGATCGCAAGGTTGAAACTCAAAGGAATTGACGGGGGCCCGCACAAGCGGTGGAGCATGTGGTTTAATTCGATGCAACGCGAAGAACCTTACCTGGGCTTGAACTTCAGTTGACGATAACAGAGATGTTATTTTCGGACTTGTCCGACAGCTGGAGAGGTGCTGCATGGCTGTCGTCAGCTCGTGTCGTGAGGTGTTAGGTTAAGTCCTGCAACGAGCGCAACCCCTGTTTCCAGTTGCCAACACGTAAAGGTGGGGACTCTGGAGAGACTGCCTACGCAAGTAGAGAGGAAG
>JAWOER010000273.1:0-18200 GCA_046482655.1 Candidatus Delongbacteria bacterium
GTCAGGCAGTTCTTAACGCAGATACCGGCGGAAATCCGAATGGCAGTTCGTCAGGAACACTTACATCCGGAACATTCGACGGTACTCAGTGTACAGCTCTGACACTTGATTTTGATCAGACGCTGACCGGCAGTAGCAGTTCTGTAACAGCAGAATACTATGACGGAACACAATGGAATTCTGTATTCTCATCAGGAACTTCAGGATCATCAAGTCCTTCTGTTGAACTTCCTGTGCTTTCTGCCAATATGCAGATAAGATTCACCGGCGACATGGGAAACAGAAGTGGTGACAGCTGGTCTATTGACAATGTTGTTGTTTCGGGACCGGAAGTTATCGCTCTTAACTGGCTTACTCTCGACGGCGGAACAACGACCGGAGCTTTGGTCGTACCCGACGGAAGCGATGACATTACAGTAGGATATGACGCGACCGGTCTTACTGTTGAAGGCGATTACATGGCGGACATTACCTTTACCGCGCCTGATGCAGAGACAGTTCATGTGCTGGCTACTCTTACTGTTGACAATACCGGCGGAACACCCCCGGATGTACCCGCAAATGTTGTAACAAGCATTTCGGGAACAGATCTTGTGATCGACTGGGATGTATCTGCAAACGCTACAGGATACGATGTTTATGGATCTGACGATCCTTATGGAACATTCAGCTTTGTAACTTCAGTTGCTACAGAACAGTACACTGTTCCTGCTGATCAGGCTAAGATGTTCTATTATATCGTAGCTACAAATTCATCCAAAGCTCTTAATAAGAAAACAATTAAGATCTCTAAGGATGGAAGTATCAGGTAACTGATCCGTTCAGCACTTGATCGAACTATTAAAAAAAGACCCGAAATTTTCGGGTCTTTTTTTATTACGAAGTAAGTCTAGAAAACTTTTACAGATCCAGAGCAACATCCTCTTCTTCTATTTTATCAAGATTGTCCATAATATAATTTCTTCTGTCGGGCGTGTTGCTGCCCATATAAAAGTCAAGAGTGTCAGGTATATCTTTAATGTGTTCCACGCTGACCTGTATAAGCCGCATATCGTCCCCTATAAAACGGCCGAACTCTTTCGGGGATATTTCACCGAGTCCTTTAAATCTTGTGATCTCGGGATCTGCTTTCAGCTTCTTTACCGCACTGTCTTTTTCCGCAATATTGTAGCAGTAAACAGTCTCCTTTTTGTTCCTGACGCGGAACAGGGGAGTCTCCAAAATATAAACATGACCCTTTAATACCAGACTTTCGTAAAAATGCAGAAAAAAAGTTATGAGAAGGTTTCTGATATGAAGTCCGTCAGGATCGGAATCGGTAGCTATTATTACTTTTGAATATCTCAAATTATCCAGTCCGTCTTCAATGTTTAATGCTTTGATTATATTATAGAATTCTTCGTTCTTGTAAATAACATCCCGTTTTTTGCCCTGAACATTCATTGGTTTTCCTCTCAGAGCAAAAATAGCCTGAGTTTCCACATCTCTGCTGCTTATCATGCTTCCCGCAGCACTGTCGCCCTCGGTCAAGAAAACCACAGATTCATTGCCCCGCCACAGATCTTTTTTCCGGGCTGTAGGTTTTTCGTTCAAGTGATATTTGCAGTCTTTGAGTTTTGGAATTCTTATACTTGTTTTTCTGGATAATTCTCTCGCTTCATGCTGAACAGCTTTCAGTTCTTTCCGGATCTTTTCGTTAAGGGCGATCTTCATAAAAATATGTTCGGTGATATCCGGGTTTCTGTAAAAATAATCAATAAGAAAATCTTTTACCTCCGAAATGATTCTGCTTTTGATCTCTGTGTTACCCAGTTTATTCTTTGTTTGAGATTCAAATATCGGCTGTTTTACTTTTACAGATACAGCTCCGACAATACCGTCCCTGACATCTTTTGCCTCGTGAATTTTTTTGCCGTATTCGTTGACCGCTTTTAAGACCGCCTCCCTGAATGCTGACTGGTGCGTCCCGCCGTCATTTGTGTATTGTCCGTTCACGAACGAATAATAACTTTCTCCGTATGAATCGATATGCGTAAAGACGAATTCCAGAGATCTGGAACAATAATAAATAGGCTCATATAACGGGTATTCGACCTGCTCCGTCAAAAGATCCAGCAGGCCTCCCGATGAAACTATTTTTTCTCCGTTGAAATATATTCTCAGGCCTTTGTTCAAATAGGAATAGTAGCATAGGCGTTTTTTTACATAATCATGATTAAAATCAAAATTTTTAAATATCTCTCTGTCAGGTATGAATTCGGTATATGTTCCATCAGGTTCGTCAGATCTGCCTTCGGATTCTTCTGTCATTTTTCCCCTGATATAACGGACCATTTTATATTTTCCGTTTCTAAAGCTTTTGACTATAAAATCTTCGCTTAGTGCATTCACTGCTTTTGTTCCGACACCGTTGAGCCCGACGCTAAACTGAAATACATCGCTGTTGAATTTACCCCCCGTATTGATCCTTGATACACAGTCAACGACCTTACCGAGGGGGATCCCTCTGCCAAAGTCCCTAACGGTGACCTTTGTTCCGTCGATCTCAACAATTATTTTTTTACCGTATCCTTCAATGTACTCGTCAATAGAATTATCTACTATCTCTTTTAAAAGTATATATATACCGTCCTCATAAGTACTGCCGTCCCCGAGCCTTCCTATATACATGCCGGTTCTGAGCCTTATGTGTTCTAAAGATGAAAGTGTCTGTATCTTGCTTTCATCATAATTAACGGTATTTCTGTCCTGTCTCATTTTTTTATATCAATTTAGGTAATTTTACACAGGAATTATATGATATTCTGATAAGAATTTCAAGCTAAATATAATGTTTTTTATATGTTTTTTATTGATAAAACCCCGACTTATACATACTATTCAACCGATATGAGAAAAAGACCGGATAATATTGCACTTTTTGCATTAATGTATTTTGGGGTATTTGCATCATTTCTGGCAGGTGAAAGACCTCTGATCATTATACCTTTATTTGTTGTTGCAATCATATTATTTCTGGCAGGTAAAATGCGGCTGCTCATTATAATGTTCACGATAGGGGTTTTATTATTTCAGATAAGAAATAACAGTTTTCGTTTAAAGGAAAAAAGAATTACAGAACTTGACGGCAGAGAGATGACTGTTTCGGGAGAAATAATATCGACCAGAAATTACAGCAGAGCTTCTTTTATTATTTTCCGGACAGATTCTTTGATTGTAGAGGGAAGAACAATTTATGAAAACCTAAATTTTTCTGCCTTTATAAGAGCAGTTGATCTTATAAGAAGTGACCTTGTTACCGTTAAAGGACATCTTAATACTTATAAACCTTCAACCAATGAATTTGAAAAGGATAAAAAAACCTATTTTTTGTCACAAAATATAGCCGGTGAAATAAGTTCACCCAAAATTATCAAAATTGAGAAAGTTGACGGGTTTTGGAGAAAATTTTCCGAAGCAAGGGACCGGCTTGTGAAAATTTTCGAAAAAAGACTCAGTTACAGAGCCGGCAATTTTATCTCCGCCGTTATGCTTGGGCAAAGGGAGAATCTGGACAAAGGGACAATTAAAGATTTTGCAGACAGCGGAGCCATACATTTGCTTGCCGTTTCGGGACTGCATGTAGGATTTCTAGTCGTAATAATATCTTTTATTGCATCATTAATTAATCTTAGAGGGTGGCCAAAAATACTTGTCAGTACTCTCATACTCGTATTCTATGCAATATTTACCGGAGGCAGCCCTTCTGTAATAAGAGCCGTCCTGATGGCGGTCATTCTTATGTTAAGCTATCCGCTGAACAGAAAATTACAATTTATTGATATTATCGGAACGGCGGGCATAATAAGTCTTTTTTTTGAACCGAATCTCGTTTTTTCTTCCGGATTTCTGCTGTCTTTTGCGGCCGTGGCTTCAATAGCAGTCATTTACGGTCCTGTTAATGCGTGGTTATCTGAAAGTATAAATATTGAAAATCCGTTCTTACATAAAATAAAAGACGGACTGGTATTGTCCTTCTGTATAACTCTGGGCCTGTTCCCGTTCCTTTTGTACATGTTCGGAAGGTATAATTTTATTTCCATATTTTCTAATGTCGTTCTTATTCCTTTAACAGCCCTGATCTTCGCATCGGGTATTTTGCTGCTGGCTGTTGACCGGCTTGAACTTCTTGCGGAATTTGTTTCTGATATAACCGAACTTATTTTTTTTCTTATAAGTAAAACAGTCTATGCCACCAATGAGATCAAAGTACTTGTTCTTAATCACAAATTCGATCTTACAACAACACTGATCTTTTCGGGTTTTATCATCATGGTCTTTTATTTAAAAAATATCAGGATCAGGACATATCTTTCATTTTCTTTGTCAGCGTTATTAATATTCAAAATAATTACAAGTCAGAATATACCGGCAGTTTATCAATTCCATACACGGCATAACGATTCTTCCATAATAGAACACTGCGGCACCAATATACTGATCTCGGGAAAACTGACAACGAATGAGGTCAACAATATAATAAAGCCGTATCTGGCAGGAAAAAATATCAGTAAAATTGATTTTTTTGTTTCCTTTGAAGAATGGTATAATATTGACAAGGTACTCAGGTCGCTTCAGATACCGGTGGCAAATATTGTAACAAATTCACAGACGGACTTTCTTCGGGACAGGTACAATTGTATCGACATTAAATATATCGGTAATAAAATATTTTATGAAAAAGGATGTATGGAATTTTTAAATAAAGGGCGAGCAGATATTAAATCAGAAAAAAAGCAAATGATAATTCCGCTTTACAAAGAAAAAAATGAAGGCCACAAGATCAGAATTATGTAAAAACGGACAGCTTTTTTTATTTGACATTTAAGTGTAATAAAGCTATATTCTACGACCTTTGAAGTGATGTGGTAAAAAATTATAAATTGAAATAAATTCCGGAGCATGACAAGATGATAAGAATGATAAGAGAAAAACTCGCGTTTGTCCTGTGGCTTGTAATAGCCGCTTTTATCGCTACAATAGTATTCGAGTGGGGAATGGGCGGATTCAAAGGGTCAGACGATGTCAGAAGTAAAGGATATATTGCTAAAATAAATGGCGAAGATATAAAATATGCTGAGCTGAAAAGGCTCGAACAGAGATATCTCGACGATCTTGATGCGGAGGAAGTATCCGGCGTCAAAGCTGCCGAAATGAGACAGAAAGCCTGGAATGATCTTATCAGAATGGTGGTTATCAGGCAGGAAATTGAAAAACAGGATATAATTGTTTCGCCCGAAAGGCTTTATCATGAGATAATCAACAATCCCCTGCCAGAATTTAAAAACAGTCAGCAATTTTTGACAGACGGGCAGTTCGATCAGGCAAAATACGAGCAGTTCATAAAAAACCCCAAAGCCGAATACGAAGACATATACAGGGCGCTGGAACAGGATTATGCAGCAAGGATCCCGGGCATGATCCTAGAATCAAGGGTCTCGAATTCAGTCTCTGTTTCGGATTTTGAACTTAGAAACAAGTATAGGGAAGAAAAGTTAAAGGCACAGGTAAAATACCTGGCTGCAAAAGTAAGCGACTATATGCCAGATGAGTCCGAGGTCACAGACAAAGAAATTGAAGAATATTACAAAAATAATAAATATGAATTTCCGCCAAAGCCCGAAGAAAGGAACTTCGATTATGTTCTTTTCAGCACTGCTCCGACAGCCAGAGACACAGCTATGGCATTGGATGATGTTAATTATGCGCTCGACAGAATAAATAACGGTATGCCTTTTGAAGAGGTCGCAAAGAATTATTCAGAAGACGGTTCTGCCGCAAAAGGCGGAGATCTGGGGTATTTTGAAAGAGGAAAGATGGTACCCGAATTTGATGAGGCCGCGTTTTCTGCCGAAACAGGCGAAGTGATAGGTCCTGTAGAAACACAATACGGTTACCACATAATTAAGGTGAGCGATAAAAAAGAAAAAGGCGGTGAGGTATCTGAAATAAAAGCCAGTCATATTTTGATAAAATTTAAAACATATCGTGAAACATATGAGGATGCCAGATATTCTGCAGTGAATTTTATGGACGAACTGTACAGGAACGGCGGCGAAAAAGGATCGTCATTCAAAGAAACCGCCGCTCAGATGGATGTAAAAGTACAGGAATCCCCTTTCATTCAGAGAACTGACAGAACATCTGAACTGGGTATAATTCCGGGACTGGGAGATTTTTTGTTCGAGGACGAACCCGGCACCATAAGCACTATAATGACCTGCGATGCGGGATATGCGATCCTAAGGATAAAAGAAGTGAGACCGGAAAGAGAAAAGACACTTGATGAGGTCAGGCGCAGTATATTGTTCAAATTAAGAAAACAGAAGGCTCTGGAGAAGGCTTATTCAAAACTTGTTTCTCTGTCGGATCAGATAACAGATACTTTATCGATGAGCAGTCTGGCTGAATCAGAGAATCTGAAAACTTCTACGATAAACAAGATAGGACCCAATACTCATATCGATGATATTGGTAATGAAAGACAGATATATGAGACTGCAATGTCAATGAACGAGGGAAATATTTCCGAACCTTTTAAAGGTGAATATGGTGCCTATATTATTTACCTTATAGAAAGGGACAGGTTCGATCAAAAGAAATATGAAGAGGAAAAGGAAGCTTTTAGGCAGAGACAGGAAATGATGATCAAAAGGCAGGTACTTCAGGAATGGCTTGACGGTCTGATAGAAAAGGCGGATATTGTTGACTATAGAGGACTTTACAGGTAAGGTATGAGACACAAACTCCATCTGAACAGGTATAATTATTTCATATTTGCAGCAGGCATAATTCTGCTTGCGGTCGGCTATTATTTAATGGGTATCGGCCCTTACGATTCTTTTTGGTCGCTGACACTGGCTCCGATAATAGTCATGTTCAGTTATACCATAGTATTCCCTTACGGGATCTTAAAGAATTTTAGAAAAGATCCCCGGAACAAGGAAAAAAAGCTTGACAATAAAGGCAATTAAGTGTATATTTGCGCTCTGAATTAAGGGAGCTTAGCTCAGTTGGTTTAGAGCACCTGCCTTACAAGCAGGGGGTCACTAGTTCGAATCTAGTAGTTCCCACTTAGAAATAGAAATTTGGTCCGGTAGTTCAATTGGTCAGAGCACCTGCCTGTCACGCAGGAAGTTGCGAGTTCGAGTCTCGTCCGGACCGCTAAAAGGCACAATGTGCCTTTTTTTGTTTTATATCCGGTTGCAGAAACCTGTAAAAATTGTTAAATTTAATTAAAAATGGAGAAAAGAATGGATACGCTATATTTTTTGGGAATGACACAGCAGGGAGAAGGCGGAGGCGGTTTTGCTTCAATGATACCTTTCATATTAATTATATTTATAATCTATTTTTTAATGATCAGGCCCCAAAGCAAAAAGGCAAAACAGCACCAGAAAATGATATCTGAACTGGTGAAAGGGGACAGGATCGTTACTATTGGAGGGATATTTGGAACTGTAATTGAAGTAAGAGAGAAAACACTATTAATTAAGATCTCAAATAATACAGAGATCGAAATATTGCGCTCGAGTGTTGCCGAGAAAGTTAATGAGACTGCAGCTGTAGAGAACCAGAGGAACTGACAATGGAAATCAGGATCTATGGTGATGAGGTTTTAAACAAAAGGGCTGATGAAACAGATCCGGCGGCCGATGATGTCAGAGAGCTGATCAGTGCCATGTTTGTTAAATGTCCCGAATCCAACGGGATAGGACTGGCGGCTCCTCAGGTGGGAGTTTCAAAAAGAATTTTTGTTGTTGTAGTTCCCGAAAACACTGACGACGAGGGCAGTGAAGTACCTGGATTCAAAGATGTTTTTATCAATCCTGTTATTCTCGGTTCGGAAGGTTCATGCAAAATGGAGGAAGGATGTCTTTCTGTTCCCGGGATCTTTGAGATAGTTCAGAGACCGGAAACTGTCGAGGTGGAATATACTAATATTGAAGGTAAAAGGGTTAAAAGAAATTTTAACGGGCTGCTCGCCAGGGTGGTGCAGCATGAGTACGACCATCTTGACGGAATTTTATTCGTTTCCAGGTTGCCCAAGCTCAAACAGGATCTGCTCAAAAAGAGGCTTAAGGCACTAAAGGATAAAAAAAGGGACTATTAAACTGTCCCTTTTTTACTTTATAAAATAGTATCTGACTGTAACATCTTCTCCGATATCGATAAGTCCATATCCCGGTTTCGAGTGTCTTATATTAAATTTCTTTGGTTTTCTGCCTATCTGATACCAGGTTGAGGGACATATGTGAACAGTAAAAGATTCGTTTTTAACATGATGATCGGTATGATAATGAGCGCAGAAAACATGATCTACCTGAGGGCAATTATTAAAAAACTCTCTTGCTTTTTCGTGATTTCCGAGAGGATAATAAGTATCCATATGTCTTGAATCACATAAAGAAGGGGGATGATGCATAAAAACAAAAGTACCTCCCTGGGGTGAGCCGTTATCAATAAATCTCTTGAGCACATCAATGTCAAGATACTCCTCCGAAGTGTCTGCAAAAACAAATCTTTTGCCCTTATATTTCTTTTCGTAAAATATTTTACCGTCAACAAGGCTGTTTTTCATTCCAAAATATTTTGCGGTTTCTGATGTAATATCGTGATTGCCGGGTACAACAAAGTAATTCAGACCGGACATCTGTTTTTTGAGCCAGTCGTAGTCATGATCACAGACATCATAACCCAGATCGCCGTTTAATACTATAAAATCATGAGGAATAGTTTTGACCTTGTTTAGTGCAGTAAGAAAATTTTTTTTTATGTTGGCACCGTTCCTAAAAATGTCTTTTGAACTTATATGCATATCATTTAGCTGTATTATGCTGATCTTATTTTTCAAAAAAGCCTCTTGGCACTCTTTAGTTTTTGAATGGATTACAATATCTTAATCTTTATTTAACAAATCAAGAAAAAATATAAAATTTTTATGACAATTTTTGTTGCAATATTTCAATATAACCATTAAATTTAATATGTTAAATATCGGCCTCCGGTCATGGAATTCTGTGCAAGTCAGAAACTGCCCCGCAACCGTTACAGTCGGATCTTTACCGGAACAGCCGCCGCAATAACGCGGGCTCTTCGAGGGGAGATGTAGTTGAAGAAAATTCTTTCAAAATACATTCCTGCTCAACTAGGCAGGATTTTTAATTTCAGAATATTTCTGTTTTTGACAGTATTTATGCCCGCCTGCCTGTTCTCAGGCAGCCGGGTATCAGGAGTTGTCAAAAATTCCGGAGGCGAACCTGTACCCGATGTAAATATAAGCGTAGCCGGTACGGCATTCGGCTCGGTCTCAGACGCCGACGGAAAATATTCTCTTCCGAGGCTGCCTGATGGTGAGTATAAAATAGTATTCAAACACATCTGTTGCGTTTTGGAAGAGGCCATTATATATTCGGGGACAGAAAATATTATATATCTTAATATACAAATGAAAGAGCGAACTTTATATTTGGATCCAATTCATGCGGAGGCTTTAAATGAAGATGATCCGGATATCACGATCACTAAAAGAGAAATAGAAAATTCATCTTCAGACACAGCGGAAGATGCTTTAAGAAAGGTTCCCGGCATTAATATTGAGAGCATTGACGGCACTAAATCCAGAGTATCGGTAAGGGGAACAGACACCAAACATACATCTGTTTATCTTGACGGCAGCCTTGTAAACTCGCCTCTCGACGGCTCTTATGATCTTAATTCCATACCCTCTGAAATAATAGAAAAGATCGAAGTTTACAGATCGGGGGATACCGCTATATCTTCCCGCGCGCTCGGAGGCATCATAAACATAACAACTAAGAAGAGACCGGAATCTAATGAGGCTTTCTTTACATATAACAACTCGATATACTTAAGCGACAGAGACAGATTCAGCTTTAAAAATTTAAACAATCATGAATATGGAGCAGGTGTCAGGTATAATCTGAGCGGATCAGGCGGTATCATGATCTCATTTACAGGTAAAAGGCTGGAGAACGAATGGTCGTATATCAATGCTTCAAAATTCGACGAACACAGATATATAGATAATCCGAACCTTCCCCGGATACAGACCAATTCTTACTCATATTCAGACAATATATATGCTTCGTACAATTACGATTCAGACTGGACAGAAGGCAGGATCGGGTTCAATTTCTCAAAATACAAATACGGAATTTTCGGATGGTACGATCAGCCTTTTTATGAGGCGTATTCGGAAAGGAGGGATCTTCTGCTGACCGGATATTTATTACATAACTTGAATAATTATGAATACAGATTTGACTGTTCCGCCGGCCGTAGAAATGATCTTACAGTGATCGAAGAGATCAGCCCGCTGTATTATGTTGATTCAGACAACAGTTTTAAAAATCTAAGTGCAAAATTACAGGGTAAATACTCGACAGATCATGTAATTCTCCGGGCGGGAGCAGAATATTTTAAAGAATCGGTCAGATCTGACGATATCACAGGTTCAGAACACTATAGAGATATTATCTCAGGTTATCTGAAGGCTGAGTTTAAGAGAAATATCAGTGATAATTTCGGTTTCAGGACCGCTGCCGGACTCAGAAAAGACGAAATTTCAGGCACAGATCTTAACAGGGCTCTTATCTCTGCATCGCTTGCTCCCGAATTCAGAAAAAATAATTTCAGTATCATCCCTTCATACAGCTACGATCAGAGCTATAACCTTCCTTCATTCTCGGACCTTTTCTGGGCGGAAAACCTGTTCAGTTCGGGAAATGTCAGCCTGAAGCCCGAATATTGCAGACAGCATGAAGCTTCTGTATCAGCTGTTCAGAAAACTAGTATTTTCAGGTTCAGTTCGTCCTACACTTACTACTATAAAGACCTTGAAGATCTGATCGTCTGGATAAAGCGGAACAACGGAAAATATACACCTGAAAATTTCAAGAAAGGCATCATCAGAGGGCACGAGATCTCATTCAGGGCGGATCACGGTGAAAATTTCGGAATACAAGCCGATTATCAGATCATGGATGCAAGGCAGTTCACAGACAGTCCGGTCACTGACGATAAATACATTATATATAAGCCTGTCGAAACGCTGTCGATAAGTCTGTCGGGAAATTATAAGGAATGGCATGCGGAATTAAGGTCAAAATACAACGGGAGAATGTATCTTAACGAGTCGAATTCAATAGACACTTATCCATACACTCTTTACGGGGCAAACATTTCAAGGACAGTGAAATTAAGAAATTCGGAAATAATTTTCAATATCGGCGCAGAAAATCTTACAGATGAGCAGTATCAGGTCATCTACGGTTATCCCATGCCCGGACGGAAGATCGAAACAGGAATTAAAATAAAATTTTAAATTTGAGGAGAAACAAAATGGAAAAAATGCTTATCATCATCGCAGCACTGATAGTCCTTGCCGGATGCGACACAGGATACGAAGGCACGGTAAAACCCTTAAGCAAAGACGGGAATATCTTTCTGATAAACGGTCTCGGTGATATCGGAACGCTCTCAGTCATAAACAGCGAAGGCGGGATAAATAATGATGTGCTGAGCCTGGGAAAATGGCCGAACCATATTCTTGAGAACGACGGCAGGCTTTATGTCACGAACTCAGGAAATAACAATGTGCAGATCATTGATGCTTCAACTCTTCAAAGTACGGGATCGGTCGAACTGACCGCTTATTCCAATCCGATGAGAGCTGCCGTGTCCAATAGAAAGCTTTATGTGACAAATATGATGGGTCAGGGCATAGATGTTTACGATTTTGACAACGACACTCTCTATACTATCGCACTTGACGGTATTCCTATGGAGAACGGGACAGACGCGCTCCTTTCTAACGGAAATCTGATCTTTGCCGGGGTCAAGAATTATTCTGTTGACTATGATACCTGGGAAACTACATATAACAATGAACATATTGCGGTAATTAATGCGGCTGCCGACACATTGGTAACCTTTTTTGAAGCCGGAATTAACATTGCCGATATCCTTATCAATGAAAAAAACGAGCTTCATGTCCTGAGTAAAGGTAACGGTAGCGATGTTACAGGCTTCGTACGCGTCTTTGATCTTGCTGCAATAAATTTTGATACTTATTCTACCGTAGAACTCGGGTCGCAGCCCGGAGCTTTTGCTTTAAACAGCGAAGGAATGGTCTATGTGGCGGTATCAGGCTTAAACCCAGACTGGACAGGCTACGGCGGCATCATGAAATACAATTCGATAGACAATCAGGTGATAAACGGTCCCGAAGATATGGTCTATTCATCTTCAGAGAGCGGAATTCTCGGTATTTGTATAGACGGGTATGACAGGGTTTATGCCCCGCTTTTTGATAAGAACGAACTTGCTGTCTTAGAAAAAGACACACTTAAAACAACTCTGACCACAGGCAGCGGGCCTCAGGGAATTGTTTTTGTGAAAGAATGATCATTTTGCGATATAGAAAGCCTCTTTCAGGTCAGTTACATTACCTTTGTCGTCTCTCGCTTTGAGCAGGCAGATGTAGGCTCCGGTATCAACGGTTCTTCCTCTGCTGTCCGAGCAGTTCCAGACATAATTTCCCTTTGATGAAGAGTAATCGCCGTTAAGAGGTGTGGCTATAAGCTGACCTTTGATATTATAGATCTTCATCGTCAGATAGACATAGGCGGAATCGAATTCATAGCTGATCATCAGGTTGTCGTCGTGACCGTCGCCGTTCGGGGTCGCGGTCTTCGGGCTTATCTTAAAGTTCGCACCGGTTCCGATGTCCTCGGGTTCCTGAAAAACGGAGTTTTTTGCGGTCGGAGTACCTTCGGTCACGCAGTAAACCCAGCTGTTGAGGTCATGAGACGGCAGCGAGGGGTTTATTTTCTCGATACTTCTGCCGGAATCGTCATCAAAACCGGAATATGAAATACTGTCTATGGCAAGACCGTCTTTTGAGATCAGAAAGATCCTGTCTGAAGTATTGTTCAATGAAGCCAGCCCGGAAGCGGTGAACACATTCGAATTGAGCACATCGCTGAAATTGAATATCAGGCTGTCTTTTGCCATCACGATAAAATCTCCCGGCATCGAGGCAGAATCGGGGAAGAAAACCGTATTAGCTTTATTCTCATCAGATAGACCGAAATCGCTCAAGTCGATCGCGCTGTCAGATATATTGACTATTTCGATGTATTCGCACTGATCTGCGGACGGATTTTTCAAAAACTCGTTCAGCACGAGCGGAGGTTCTGAGTAGGGAACAAAAACCTGCGCAGCAGCAGTGTTATTGCCGGGATCGTCGTCAATATCAGCCTCAAGCTCAAATCCAATTTTTACAGTACCTGAAACATCAAAAAAAATGTCAGTTTCAACAATAGCCGAATCTCCGGGAGTAAGAGAATGGGGATAGTCTGCGGAAGAATAAAAGGTGTTTTCAATATAAACACTGATCTGAAAGCCTGTTAATGTATTGTAACCCGTGTTATGAACAGTAAGGCCGAAAGTGTTGAAGTCCGCCTGATCGATCCTTAAAGGAACTGAGCTTATTGAAAGTTTCAGATCATTATCCAGAGGCATAACCGAGTTCTTCCGCGTCGGAGTGCCTGCATGCAGGCACTGGGTCCAGTTGCTCAGGTCATCAGACTCCAGTTCCGGCGCCTTTTTTTCCACACTTACACCGGTCACAGCGAATCCCGAATACGCAATACTGTCTAAAGCCGAACCGGCAGATGTCATAAGGTAGATCGTATCATCAGCGTTGTTGAGAACGGCAAGGCCGGATTCGATGAATACATTTTCAGTAACTATATCGGTGAAATTGAAGATAGAGTCATTTTTAGCCATGATGATATAGCTTCCGGGCTGCACCAGACTGTCCGGGAAAAATTTCACCCTTGATCTGTCCTCGTCCGACAATCCGAAATCTCCGAGACGGACAGGCACATCCGAGCTTACGAAAATCTCAATGTACTCGCACTGCGAAGCTGACGGGATACTCATGAACTCATTCAGAACAAGAGGCGGTGAGGAGTAAGGCACAAATATCGTTTCAGGCAAGGTGTTGTTCGTTAAATTTTCATCCTGCGCATATTCGATCGAAAAACTCAGAGAAGTAGTTCCCGACCTTTCAAAACTCATTTCAACATCCACAACAACAGAGTCATTGTGCAGCAGAGTTCCGGAAAACTCAGAAGAGGCGTGAAAAACATCATCAACATAAGCGTTGACCGTAAATTCTGAGGCAGAAACAAGACCTCTGTTAAAAACCTTCACCTGAAATATGTTCTGATTACCGGGAGTCTGAATAATGTCGGGAAGGATCAGCTCTTTGAGCATAAGATCATAGTCGGGCGTAACAACAGAATTCTTAAAGCCGGGAGTTCCTCCTGATATGAGAGAATTTTCCCAGATGTCCCCCTCAAAAGAGACCCTTTCGTCAGAATATCCCTTATCCTGGTCGATCGTATATGTGTATGAATCTATAAGAGTGCTGTCGCTGTTCATGAGCATTACAGTCTCGGGGGTGGTGTTGCTGAACCCGTAGCTTCCGAAAGAACCCGCATCGATCGTGACTCTCAAAACAGAATCCGGGATTACACCTTCATATATCGTACTGTTTGTAATATAAGAAGGGTCTAGAATAATACAGTAGCTGTAGGGTTTCAGAAGCATATCGGAAAAACCGTCGTAAATTATCATAGTATCCGCGTTCTCCTGATCGCCGACCATCCATCCGGAAAGATCGACCGTGCTGTCTGAATTGTTATAGATCTCTACGAATTCGTCATGATAGTCGCTTCCCGGAGAATTGAACATGACTTCATTCAATATTATGCCGGAATGTAAAGCAGCAACAATTGTAAAAAGGAAAACTGAATATATCATTAGCATACTCTTTCTCTTTTTTTTATTAAAATTAGAGGATTTAAAGAATTAAAGCAAGAGTTTTTTATTTGATTTTCTTAGAAAAATAACTATATTTCATTCAACTTGGGCTTGGATGGAGACCTGGTGGCTCCCGCGGACTTCAAATCCGTTTTGCAGGGCGTTAATAGCGTCCCGGGTGGGTTCGATTCCCACACTCGCCCGTCTTTTAAAAAAGATATTTTACTCCGGAGTCAGGTTTATTTCTACGATCTCGTTATCCGATCCCACCCTCATGAACGGTCCCCACACTCCGGTGCCCGAAGTAACATAAAGATCCATATTCCCGATCCTGTAAAGCCCGTAAATGAACTTGTAGCGAAGTCTTACGAAGAAATTGAACGGGAATATCTGTCCGCTATGAGTGTGTCCCGAAAGCATAAGGTCCATTCCGTTCTGTGCCGCCTCTTCAACAAGAGCGGGTTCATGGTTAAGGAAAATATTAAATTTGGAATCATCGACCTTTATGCTGTCAAAAAAAATGATCTGCTCCGATCTTCTGTTCGCAAAGTTATTCCTGTTCCACTCGATCCCGAAAACGGTAACATCTTCATTAAAATCGTCCTGACGCCTGAAATGATCAAGAACTGTAACGGTGAGGCATTTCTCGAAAAATTCATCGGTGTACATTGAATATCTCTCATGATTTCCTGTAATAAAATAGGCCGGAGATGAAAGGTCTGCCAGGCCGATAACATTTTCCGGTCTTAACTTGTGATCGTCGAGAAGGTCACCGGTAATAAAAACCAGATCAGGTTCGAGACTGTTCACTTCGGACACGACGGTATCGAGATAATCTAAAGATTCTGTTCCGAGATGCACATCGGATATCTGAACGAATTTGTATGGCTTATTTATTTTTGCTGAACTGAGGTTCACAGTTTTGATTTTAAGTCCGTGTGCATTGTAAATTCCATAGGAAAAGCAGGCAAAAATAAGAGATATCATAAGTATCAGATTGACTTTCGGACCGGGATTGTAAATAAATCCGGAGAGCTTGAGTATAATCGCAAAGAGAAGTGCGTACATTATAAGAACGCCGAGATAAAAACCCAGATTAAATAAGAAAGGGATATCAAAACCTCTGCCCGTGAACATAAATATATAGAATACTGCAAGTATGATCAGCGAATAAAGCAAATTTAGCTTAACAGAAATTTTTCTTTCGAATAAGATATTGAGCATCATGACAGTTATGAAGGAGAAAATGTAGAATATGAGTGAAATGGTGGTTATGAACATAATAAGTGCCTTTATATTATTCATGAATATCTCTATATTAATTTATTTTTAATAACTGATCCCAGTCTGTTGTGTAGTGAGGTGAGGTGAACTGGCGACGCATTGACCATTTCCTTTTTATGCCTGCGCTGCCCAGGAATATTGTTTTGTCCCCGTAGCGGGTGTTGACTGCATCCATTACCCTGTCAATTGCAGGTTCGGAGCGGTCGGGTGTGAAGAGGTTGTACTGTACAGACCCGCCCGGGACAAGTCCGTCGAGCATGACGCCGGCTTTCTTGTACAAAAAATCTTTTTTGTATATCCTGTCCAGAAGCCGCAGCGCGTAATCAGTCAGCTCGAGCGTGGATGATGTGGGGAAGGGCAGGCCGTATGTCAGGCTGCCGTTATACTGCGGCTCATCCTTGAACCTGTCGGTCATGATAAAGACCGACAGCGCTGAGGTCAGTGAGTTCTGCTGCCTCAGCTTGACTGACGCGGTGTATATGTAGCTTGTGACCGCCTGCTTGAGCCCGTCAATATCGCTGACGCGTTCGCCAAAAGAGCGCGAGCTTACTATACTCTTCTTCGGTTCAGGTGCCGAGTCCACATCTATGCAGGCGGTGCCGCGCAGTTCGAGAACTGTGCGGAGACCGGTCACGCCACCCATGTTCGACCTTATCCAGCCGTCGGGAAAATATTTTAAATCTTTCGCTGTTTTTACACCTTTCCTGTTCAGCTTGAGTGTGTTCTGCCTGCCAATACCCCAGATGTCCTCAACCGGCACATTTTTCAGATATTTGTCAATATTTTTCCTTCCGGTCAGGTCGAGCACCCCTTCACACTTCGGGTATTTCTTGGCGATATTGTTCGCCAGCTTGGCGAGAGTCTTGGTTTCAGCTACACCGATGGAGACCGGAATTCCTGTATCCTTCACCACTTTTGCGCGGATAGTTTTTGCATACCTGCTTCTGTCAATATCCATTCCCGACAGGTCGAGAAAAGCTTCGTCTATCGAATAAATCTCCATGTCCGGCGAAAATTCCGAAAGGATGCTCATTACCCTGTAGCTCATGTCCCCGTAGAGTGTGTAGTTGGAAGAAAAAACATGAAGTTTTTCAAGTATCGGTTTATCTATCTTGAAATACGGGTCACCCCGCCTAAGTCCCAGATATTTCGCCTCTTTGGTAAGAGCCACAACGCAGCCGTCGTTATTGGACAATATAGCCACAGGCTTGTTTTTAAGCCCGGGACAGAACACCCTCTCGCACGATGCATAAAAGCTGTTGCAGTCTATGAGCGCGTAAATTTTTTTCGTGACAAGCTCCATGTTAAATCTGTTTAAACCCATTGAAATATAAGGATATTTTCAGCTAAATAAAAAATATTTAGCTAATTATTTTATCTTGTACATAATGCGGAAGAGGATTATAGCTCATTTTCAAAATTTTTCTCGGATAAATATTTGTCAGAAGAATTGATAGACATTTTGGAGAGTGTCACATATCGGCGGGTGAAAATTGTTAAAGTCTTTATCCTCAAAAGATTTTTGAAAATTCTATACGCCGCAGTTTACCGCTTGACTATAAGATCAGTTTCAGTTAAATTTCAGAAGGTCCGTAAAACCGGATCGCTCCGAGTTCTGATACCTAAGGGGGACACACCTATGGTACTGAACCGACGGGTCGTGCCCGAAAGAGCCCGGCCTCCCGCGTTTGGAAAGGAGAAAAAGATTCAAAACCTGAATACTCATTCCATTCGCATATAGTTAAAAAACTAAATGTGAAGGAGAAACAAATGAAAAAAGCACTGATCACTGTCGCCATTGCCGCGATGTTCCTGGTTTCCTGCGGAAAAAAGGAAGCTTCCGATGCTCAGAACACATCAGAAAAAGTCACGATAACCGTATTTCATGCAGGATCGCTGGCAAAACCGTTCAAGGATATCAAAGCGGTATTCGAGGCGAAATATCCCGGAACAGAAATACTTCTCGAAGCTGCAGGCAGCAGAGCATGTGCAAGAAAGATAACCGATCTAAAAAAGAATGC
>JAWOER010000021.1:0-9650 GCA_046482655.1 Candidatus Delongbacteria bacterium
GCCGCGGTCAGCGGCGCGCCGTCCAGGCGTACCCGCCGGGTGTAGGTCATGTGGGCGACCAGCCACATGCCCATGCAGCTGAGGCGGTCGGCGGCGATCAGACGCTCGAGCCTCTTATGTCTCCGCTCGGTGCCATAGGTTTTAACCCATTTTTTGTATGGTCAGAAAAATTAAAAGCAAGATACTCTAAAGGCTTTTTCGGTTATATAAACTATAATTATCTTTTTAAAGCGGCTGTTTACAGAAGTCTAAAAAAAAGCTCAGTCTGAAGAAACATTGACCTTTCCGTCCCTTAATTCGAGCTCGAGATCCTGTTCTTTTTTAATTTTTACTGCATCCGGGATAATAGACCCGGTTTTTTTGTCCCTTACGATCGCATAACCCCTGTTTAAGACCGACCGGGGATTTAAAGATCTGAACATATTTTCAAAATTGCCGATCCTTACTTTTTCGTTCTCGATCCTCCGCTCAAAGTAGAAATTGAAATTATCTTCAATGTTGTCGAGCACCATATAATAATTCTTGATAATATCTGCCGGTCTTTTAAATGCGTACGAGTTTTCGATCCCCTTAATGATCTCTTTCTGGTATATAAAATAGGACAGTATCATATTATACAGCCGGGTCTGATACTGGTTTATTCTGTAGAGCTCGTCTTTTACACTCAGGCTTACAAGCTCGGCTGCATGAGAAGGAGTCGCGGCCCGTATGTCCGCAGCAAAATCCGATATGGAAAAATCGATCTCGTGACCGACCGCCGATATGACCGGGATCTTTGAACCGTAAACAGCTCTTGCAACAACTTCTTCGTTAAAAGGCCAGAGATCTTCTAAAGATCCGCCGCCTCTGCCGATTATAAGGACATCAACAGGATCCGGTTCTGAATTAAAATGCTCTATACCCGCAGCGATCTCGTTCTCTGCACCTTTTCCCTGCACTCTGGAATTATACAAAAAAATATTCATATACGGTGCACGGGCTTTGATCACCTTTTTTATATCCTGAAAAGCCGCTCCTGTTTCCGCTGTGACCACACCCACATTTTTTGAATAATAGGGAATGCTTTTCTTGCACAGCGGATCAAAAAGGCCTTCTTTGTTCAGTTTTCTCTTTAAAGCCTCGAACATTGCCTGAAGCTCGCCGACACCTGATATCTGCATTTTTTTTACATCGATCTGATACCGACCGCCTGCCTCGTACAAAGAAATATTGCCCATTACTTTGACCTTCTGACCGGCTTCGGGTTCAAATCCAAGTTTTGCAGCCTTACTTCTCCATATCACACAGGATATAACAGCCCTTTCATCTTTAAGACTAAAATACATATGCCCCGAACTGTGCTTTTTATAATTTGATATCTCTCCTTCCACCCGGATATCTCTAAATCCTCTTTCGAGTTCACTTTTTATCTTTAAAGTGATCTGATGGACAGAATATATCTTTTCCTCTTTTACAGAATTCTTATTATTCTCTGCTTCTTCTTCCAAGTATGAAAAAAGGTCGGTCATCTATCTCCCCGATATGCTTAATATTGCTCTTAGTTCGAATTTGTGGTTTGTGTTCACCACACTTTTCGCCTCATAATCCTGGCTCTCGTTATAGTTATATGAATAGGATAAAGTCCCGTTCAGATTTTTTGATATTCTGTATGTAATATCGGGATTTGCAGTAAAACTGTTCGATTTTATTCCCTTGTCCAGACTTTCATATTCTTTGTTACCGATATCATATTTATAGCGGTCGTTAGAACTGTAGGACAG
Source organism: Candidatus Delongbacteria bacterium (assembly GCA_046482655.1). Taxonomy (GTDB): domain Bacteria; phylum UBA4055; class UBA4055; order UBA4055; family UBA4055; genus SLFX01. The sequence goes on from JAWOER010000021.1 coordinate 1,761, forward strand.
TGTAAGATTATATCTTATATCATTGTCCAGAGTAACACCTTTGAAAGGCCAAAAATTGAGTGGCATATCAAAACCGCCCCTCTGATTATAGCCCCCCGAAACACGAAATTCTCTAGAGTATTTTTTTTCTCCCGACTGAATTCTTTTTTCTTCGTCCGTATAAGAATAGTTTTCTTTTACATCGAATGTATAATTATAATTTGAGCTGAAATTGAGTCCGTTCTTAAGATTTATCTTTAAGCCGACAAGGGGCGAAAAAGATGTATTGAGTGAGTACGATCTGACTTTTGTATCGACAGATCCCAGATCAGGAATTCCTGTCAGATACATTTCGGGAGAATATCCGTCCAGGTACCACTGTGTGGAATTGGTACCCGATTTAGAGTGATTGATAGAGATCGAGCTTATATAATCTTTCGTTTTTAACATATCCTGGAGCCGGGAAATGGTAATTGAATAGTTCGGAAGTAAGAATTCGCTCAACTCCTGTTTTTTGTGCACTTCATCTGTAACAAAAGGCCAGACGAAACCGGTTTTTGAATCGTTCCCGGCAAAACCGTCGTTGTTGTTCTCCCTGTAGCTTCGGGCAAACTGATAAGATATTCCGTCCAGGTTCAAATTATTCGTTATACTCAGCCTGGTGGAACCCTTCATATCCCAGCCGCCGCTCCAGCTCGAAGATACTATTGAATCAATATGCGTCGGTTCATTGCCGAAACCAAAAAAGAAAGCAGGATCGGCCTGATCAAGAGTTCTTATATCCGAATAGGAATTTTCTCTCCCCTGAGAGTAAGACAGTGACACATCCGAAAGATTATTCTTTAAAAAATCAAGGACGGATATCTTTTTATCATTTCCGTTTCTATTTTTTGTACTGTCATTTTTTTCGGGTAGAATATATCCTATTCCCGACTGTATCTTATTGATCACCTCTCTGGTCTTTAAGCGGGATGAAAGCTTTGAATCATATCTGTTCTTTATTCCGCTTGTGACAGTGTTCGAGTTCAGATTAGCATTCCACGCATACGCAGTGTTAAAATCGAGATCATTGGTAACAATATCAAGAATATTCAGACCGAATTTGTTTTTTAGAGTGGACTGAAGACTGGATAGTTCACCGAATTCAAGCATAAAAATATCTGTCATATCTCTGTTATAGGCCGTTACCACAGTATCTTTTTGTGAATCATCTTTTTTTTGAGCCTCTCTGTACATATCCGATTTTAAAACCATGTTGTAGTTAGTGCTCATAAAAGGCAGAAATGAGAGACTGGTCGAAAAATTCCTTGTTACAAGGAAAGATCTGTTCTCTGAATAATTATCGCGCCTGGAAAGCGATATCGTTTCGGACTGCCCTGTGTTCAAAGAAAAATTATAGTTGTTCGGAAGCAGTTTGAATTTGACCCCGCTAAAGCTGTTAAAGAAAAAGACACCATCGCCCCATCCGAACGGCCGGAAACTGAACCAGGACTCGGGCATTGCCAAACTGTATGTCATATTATAATTATAGCTTTTTGATCTTTGATATACATAGCTTGAATTTGAGTTTTCACCAAAGGACATATTGCCCGATAATCTGAGATTATCTACAGTATATTTTAAGTATGGGCTGTCAGACTTATCAGTTCTGGTAAGAGAAAAATTCACCTGGTTCCTGGTAGTTTCAGTTCTGACAGAGTCGGGAATATTATCTTTGTCGACAAGGATATCAGTTGAGCCCTGGTATTTTGAATATGAAGAGGACCTGTTATATGAATATCTTACAGGTACGCTCAAACCTAATGATCTCGGCATGACCTTGTGCATATTGAACGATGTATTCAAGTTCATACTCATCTGATTTGTGCCGTTCCCCCTGTTTTGGTCGATCCTGTGAAAATTCTCGTCCTGTTTTGTGATCTCGGCATCGACCGTTGCCACATCCGCAGCCTGGAGTCGAACCTTAGCCCTCATTGCCGTGCCCGGATTTTTCCTTATTTTTGCAAGCCTCAATTCATTTATCCATATTTCTGTGTCCAGACTTGTATTTGCAGAATCAATAATACCGGTGTTAAAATACTTGACGCTCTGCAGTGTGGGGTTGCCTTTTATGCCGATATATCGGCTTATCTGATCATCATTATACCTTTGCAAAAATAAAGAATCCGCAGGAAAATCAGAGTCGGAGCGGAATGTTTTCAGATCCGAAAGGTCCTTAAGTTTAATTACCATCTGATTGTTGACCGTTTCGTTCTTCCATCCGTTAACGAGCTTTGACCTGTATTCGTAATAGTTGGCAGAATCCGTTCCGAACCTGTATAAAAAATACATCGGTCTCTGCCCATCCCAATTCTGATCACCGGAACTTTCACCACCGTGAACGAACATTTTTATTTCTTCGTACTGAAGGTAGTTCTCTCCCTTATAAAGGTCTTTGGATAACAGAGCAAATCTTCCGTTCTCATACTCATCCTGATCCATGAATTCATCCAGACTGATATTCAAAGCCAGAGACTGTTCCGGCTTTTCAAATCCGTAATCGTCGAACTCTTTTACTCCGGGGGGAGAATAATAACGGTCCTTATTATCTTCATTATTAACTGTTTTCGCTTCTATCTTGCCTTTATTATCTCCTTTTGCAGACCATTCGTTCCCAACCAGATCAAGAGAAACAAAATTCACTCTGGTCTCATAAGCCGCATCAGAAGAGTTGTTCATCCATATTTTTATGTATTTTATTTTGGACATATCCGGAGCCTGTTTCAGAATATCATCAAATTCTTCGATCGGAATTCTGTACAGGGCAAAATTAGATCCCTGTTTATAGGCTGTACTCACAACATAATTCTCTCCCGCAAGAGGATTTGATTTAAGATCTACCGAATATCTGTAGGCTCTCACATTCGTGTCGAGATGTCGTCCTCCGTCAAGGTCTTCGCTGTCCATCAGACCGTTACCTTCGGTTTTGATATAATCCCAGTAATTATCAAGTTCCGAATCAGGAGTGGGGTTGTCGTCGGATCCCGGGTGAATATCATAGGAATAAAATTCATAGGGTTCTTTATTCTCACGCGGGGAATCAGCATCATGTCCGTACAGAGCATGAAATCCTCCCGGCCCTTTCATTCCGTCAATACCGGTATCTTCGGTATTGTCTCCAATATCGAGTACATTATTCCGGTTCCTGTCCTCTGTGTCCAAAACTCCATTGGGTATTACATCCTCGCTCAATTCTCCTATATCAAAATGAATACTTACATTTTTGTTGGCGGAAACAAGGAATTCGATATACCGCACTTCTTTAAAGTCCTGGTAGCTGTGATGAAGGTATCTCATAACTCCGCCCCAGGAATCTTTCGGATCAAAATCGATCGTGGTGAATGCGTCTTCATTGATCGAAGGTTTAAAGACAAAATTTAATGTATTTACTTTGTCTGTCTTTTCTTCTCCGGGAACATCTCTGTATATATCCTCTTTTGTAAGTTTATCCTCATCTTTCGGATTATACCAGTAATAAGAGAGTTCAGAACTTCCGGAGTATGATTTTAAAAAATACTGCTTGGAGATATTTAGCGTATCGGTAAGGAAAGGTTCGTCTATAAGAGTATAGGAGCCGGAAAATTCATACTGATCGGGATAAGATGATTCTGACCATGTTCTGTAGGATATTCCCATGGATTTTTTTATCCTGCTGCTTTCAAAATCGTCAATATATGCTGCATTCAAAGGATTGGGATTCGGGTGGATCTGAGCAATTTCACCTTCGATATTCATACTGGACTCTTTTTCTGTGGAAACAAAGAAAAGATTATCCAGAGATCTTGTCAAAAAAGGCATTTCGAAGCTGGTCTGACCGTTCATCCCAAGTATAAGATTTCTTTTGGGCTCATATCCCACATGTACTTTTTCCTGCTCCGTATCTTCCGAAAGATAAAGTACAGTTGCGCCCAGGTAGGAATTCTCATTAATATCGTATTCGAACCTGCTCCCGAGCAGAAGTTTCTGGTCAAGCTGGAATATTGATGCTGATTCATACAGTATTTCGATATCTGAGTTGAGGTAGCTCTCATTAATTATTGAAAGTTGACCCGAATTATAATTAATAACATAGTCAACATCTTTTGTCAGTGTCGTAGCTCCCGACCTCACTACTTCGGAACCCTCAATAACATTAAATCCCAGATCGTATGTACTTGATTTACTTGCGAATTCGAAATTGAGATTGAACTGAGAGGACTGGTAATAATTATCCTTGTATATCCGGCTGTCAATAAACAGGCTGTCGGCCTTTCCTTCTGAATATATAATACTGTTGGAATCAGGCATGAAAGGCGTCTGGTTGGGAAAAATGAACTCGCCGTAGGAAGAGATCAAAAATCCGAGATCGACCTCATCTGTAACATCGGTTTTACTTACTTCATACCAGTAAAGATACGGCCTTGCCACATCATCTTTATCATACTCCTCTCTCCTCATACCCACAGGAGTATCTTTTTCTATAGTAAGCTTGAACCCGTCACTGTTAATATCGACCCCGTCCAGAGAGTAAACATTTTTCCACTCCAGATCGTTCCAGGGATGGTCCCAGGTCTGACCGTACTCTGCAAGTATCTGCAGTTCGAGCTCAGTAGCGGTCGGATCAATACTGCCGATCTCTATCTCTTCTGCAGTACCATCCAATTTCTGTTTGACATATCTTACTCCAAGAATATCGCCTCCTCTTAAATAAAAAGATTTGAGCCGGATATATCCAAGTTCGTGATTTATTTCGTATTGATCATCGTCTATCAATTTAACAGTTCTGTTCTTAATATAATGGTTCTCATAGCCGTTAATGAGTGAATCCTGTCTGTTCTCATAGTCGATAAATATGTCGGCAGTCGGCTGAGCCCCGCTTTCTGTTCTTGTAACATACAGCTCTAGACTGTAATTCTTAATTTTGTACGGCGGCGCCAAAAGTGACTTATGCTCTTTTATTCTTTCGTAGTTCTCCGGTCTTGCCATATTATTTTTGAACAGTTCTTCGATATAAAAATACTTATATCTGGCATAATCTTTTGCATTTCGGATCTTTTCCTGTTTTCTGACGCCGCCTTTTATCTCTATTTGATTCTTGTTGCCCTTTTCAAAAGAGGCGATCGATGTTGTTTTCAGCCTTCCTACTTTCGTTTCGGTCTTTAATCCGAAAAGGCCCTTGTTGACCCCGCTGAAGCTTACAAATCGTGTTCCGGGAAGGCTTAATCCGATATTGCCCGCTTCCATTTTCTGGATTATTTCGTCACTCTCACCGGTGTATGTGATTTTTAATGAATTTTCAAAATCAAAAGATTCTGTGTTCTGTGCAATATCAACATTGACTTTGCTCCCCACTTCGCCTCTGATAGAAAAATTTTGAGTCTGGTCCAAGCTAAAGTCGAAACTTGTATTCTCCACATTCGGCAGATCCGTATAACTTCTCTGACCGGTAACACTTATAGAAATAGAACCCCGTACCCTGAGTCCGATATTATCTCCGCCGAACACTCTGTGAAAGGTCTCGGATTTAATTTTAAAAGGTATGTCCAGGGCTATCTCTCCGCCCTGAAAAATACTGCTGTATTCGACTCCTATATTTTTTTCCACAGAATTAAGCCATAAAGATCTGGTCTCATATTCAGATCTCAGCTCAATATAATCCTTAAGCTTAAGTACTCTGGAAGACCTGATGTCTTCGTCAAAGAGTCTGTAATAAGCTATCACATAATCATTTTCAGTATCAAATTCTATCCCTTTTGCCAGAACATTCGACGCCACTTCAAAAAGTGTGGAGTCTCTTTTGAATTTTGCCGTAAAATTCAAATATGTATCGGGAAATAATTCTGCATGCTCAGTTATATCAATATAGGGTCTTACTGTCAAAAAAGAGGAGGAAAAACAACTCTGATATAAAGCTGCGACCGTCAGGATAAGAAATACCGTCATTTTCTTATTAAAGACCAGGCTTAAGATAATTCTTCCCCTCTCAATATTTCTCTTGCTTTCGTCTTTAACGATCCGTCAACTTCACTTTTTAATATCGACATGAGTATCTTTTCTGAATTTTTTGATAATCCGTTCCGGTCCAAATGATCCAAATATCTTTTTGCAGCTGTGTTATCCATAATATTTTCAGATATCATAGTTAAAAAAAGTTCGTCAACTCCCGCCCTGTCCTTTTTTGACAGGAGGTAGTAGTAGTTAATTTCTGCTGCTATCTTCTTTTTTTCTGCATCTGAGATATTTTCCAAATCTATATAAGGACCTTCAAGTTCTGACTTGTTATTCACAATATATCTGATCATATCTGAATAGTGTCCCAAGATCCCGCTGTCATCTTTTATGACCGATATATCTCTTATAAGTTTTATAATATCATTATTAAAGTCAAAATTATGTCTGCTCCTTATGACCTTATTTGCTTTTTCATTCAAGGATCCAGTATCGTTCTTTATAGCGTCCAGCATAATTTCCAGATACTGGAATTCATAGTATTTTTCATCTGAATAAACCTGGTGAATGTCTCTTTTGGTCACGGTATCCAGTAGATCTTCTGCACCTTTAATATCGCCAAGCGCGATCTTTAACCTTATATGATCCTTCCAGTAATCCGAATATCTCTTTTCAAAGCTCAGTCCTTCGCTGTAAATTTCATCAGCTTTTGCAAGCTGACCGGCCTCATTATGATAGTGGTATGCAAGAATCAGTTCTTTATCTCTCAGATTACTGGACATTATGACTTCGCCGGAACCTTCGAATTCAGATGTTCTGGCAAGACAGGATGCGTATTGTTTAACAAATACCTGATGTGACCGGAACTTATCATTTTTGTACGCTACAGAAAAAAACGGAACAGCCTCTGTGTATTCTTTCTCATTGTACAGAGATATGGCAAATTCTGCGGCCAGCAGCTCCGAATTTTTATCGCTCTGTGCACTTTCTAGAACTTCAAAAGATCTTTTGTACCTCTGCATACCAAAATACATTTCAGAAAGGAGCACAGAAGAGGGCTTTAGTTCTTCAGTTGTCTGTAAAATGCTGTCCCTGTAATCTTTCTCCTCGAACAGCCGGAAAAGTTCAGCTTTCGGATCAAATACATCCGCATTCTCTTTATTGCGCGAGTCGTTCGACTCAACTGCGTTTAAAAGTTCTTTTGTGAACTTTCTGATCTTGTTTTGATCCAGATATATTTTGAATAATTCCTTTGAATAGAGGGTCTGATCATTTTTTTCTTTTCTTATATCTGCAAAAATTTCTTCCGCTCCGGCATTATTACCCGAATTCAGGAAAGCTACAGCCTTGATTTCTCTTATACGGTATTTGTCTGACCTTACCTGATCCAGTATATCAAAATATGTGTAAGCTTCTCTTTTTCGGGAGGTCCTTAAAAAAAAACTCCGCCAGTACCCCGATCAGCTGTACAGGAAAAATTTCTTTCGGGTTGTCGGGATCAATATAACCTGTTTTTAAAGGATGTCTGCTGAGCAGATCTTTTAGAACGGTCTCACACTGTTTTATCTTCCCTGCCTTTAAAGAGATCTCGAGATAGCCTCTCAGGACATTTATATCATCATCATTTTTTCTTAGTAATTGATCATATATTCTATAGCTCATCTCAATATTTCCTCCTCTTTCCAGTGAAGAGGCATACATCATCTGCCTTTCAATATTACGCTGTCTGAGAGCTTCAGAACTCATCCCGGTTCGGCTTTGAAAGTTCTGGGAATAAATCAGAAAAAACATAAAAAAAAATGAAGCGGTTAATAAATATTTAATGTTCAAGCTTTTCTTTCCTTATTATCAGTTTTAATCAATTTACTTATAGATAAACTCATAAAACCTCATTTTGTTCTTAATTTTTAAGATAATATCCGGACAATGATCTTTTTTCTGCGC
>JAWOER010000172.1:0-6138 GCA_046482655.1 Candidatus Delongbacteria bacterium
TATATCGTCTTTTAAAAAGGCCTCACTCATTCAGAACATAATGGTCTGTTCGGTGAACTGACGGATACCCCCGTCCGATCCGATCGACTGGTAGTTAACCGTTACTCTGCCGTCAGTTAAAGTCCTGTACTGATCAGCCATTGCTGTTACCAAAGGTGCCGGAAAAGAAGCTCCCGCTCCGATAACCTCGATCTTCTGTGCGTAAACCATGCTCACTGCCGCTACCATTACAAGTGCAGCTATTAACTTTTTTGTGAATTTCATAAACAATCTCCCTGTTAGTTTTGGGTGTAATATCGGGTTTGATTGTTTGAATAGTTTTTGATAATTGTTAGAATTGAGTTAGAAATGAATCCTACCCCGGAAATCTGAGTTTAAAAGTCGATCCTTTTCCGGTTTCGCTCTCGACTGTCGCTTTGCCTTGGTGCAAATTCATGATGTGCTTGACGATCGAAAGCCCCAGTCCTGTTCCGCCTTCTTTTCTGCTTCTTGATTTGTCTATGCGGTAAAAACGCTCGAATATTTTATCAAAATGTGTACTGTCAATGCCATGACCTTTGTCTGTAACTGAAAAATTGATGCTTCCTTCTTTTTCAAAGCATCTGATAAGCACTTCAGATCCTTCAGGACTGTACTTGACCGCATTGTCCACCAGGTTCAAAAGCGCCTGTTCGATCAGGGGCTGGCTACATTTTATTTCACGGTTAATTTTTATTTCCGAAGACAGAGTAATTTTTTTTACACCGGCTTTTGAAGAACATATTTCTTTTACATTATTAATAATAGTGTCGGGTGCGGTTTGAGAAATTTCAAAACCATCTTCTCTTTCATCTTTTTCAAGAGTTGCGAGGGTTAGAAGGTCTTCGAGAATGGAGTTGAGCCTGTCAACATGTTTCTGGATTATATTGAGGAATTTACGCCTTTCATCCTCGTTCTGTTCCTCGTCAAGAAGAGTTTCCACGAATCCTTTTATCGAGGTCAGCGGAGTTCTTAATTCATGGGACACATTGGCAACAAACTCGCGCCTGATATTCTCTAGTTTTTTTATATCGGTGATATCATGAAGTACTATTACCGCACCGATTGTCTTTCCCTGTCCGTTTTGAAGAGAGCTTCCCTGAATATGAACAAAAATATCCCTGCCCTCAAAGTTCAGGCGTAATTCTTTTTTTTCTGTAACAACATGGTCATTCCCGATCAGAGAAATAATAAAATCCTGAACTTTTGTGTTTCTTACTGTTTCCTGAATGAGCTTACCCTGAGCTTTATTTGGATCTGTGCCGAGTATTTGACAGGCCGACTCATTTATCATGATCACTCTGTCGTTCATATCGACGGCTATTACTCCCTCGATCATTGATTTTAAGATCGCAGACTGTTCCTTGTTCCTCAACTCAAGATTCTTTATTTTCTCCTTAAGCTCCTTCGCCATAAAATTCATTGTCTCTGACAATTCGTTCGTCTCGTACTGCGAATATCTTTCGATCTCCTGCTTAAAATTGCCGTTGGCGAATTTTTTTGCCTTGTCTTTCAATTGGATCAGAGGTGCGCTCAGTCGCTGGGAAAGATAAAGGCTCACCGCCACCAGCATGATGATCACAACAGCTACGATCCAGAGGATCCTTTTGGTAAATATCATTATAGTTTCGGTATATGTCATTATCGGATAAGCCGTTCTTACAACCAGCTCTCTGCCATTAATTTCAAAAACAGGGAGCGCTGCATACATCATTTCTTTTTTTACAGTAGAACTGAACCGGATCGACCGGCCTTTCCTTCCGCTAAGCGCAGTAATGATCTCCGGTCTTCTGCTGTGATCTTCCATTACAGAAGCTTTCTCTCTGCTGTCCGCAAGAACGATACCGTTACTTTCAATTATCGTAACCCTTGTCGTCATTCCTGAGGCAAAACCGGTAATGAGGCTGTCCAGTTTAAAGAGATCGGATTCTTCCATTCTGCTGATATTTGACTTGATCAGCGTAGCCTCGTTTACTATCTTTTCGAGAATGAAATCAGAGTAGATATGCTTAAATGTTTTTACAGAAAAAAAAACGACCAGAATACCCGATACAAAGGTTATAAAAACAAATGCGGGGAAAATACTCCAAAAAAAAGGTTTCCTTTTCATAAGTCAGGCCTGTTTATCCATAAATCTATATCCAATTCCCCTTACGGTCTGTATAAGCTTACCGGCACTTTTCAGTTTTTTTCTCAAACTTACCATCATAACATCAACACTTCTGTCTGTAACAGGATAATTCTGACCGTGAACATTTTCAACTATCTGGTACCTTGTAAAAACCCAGCCCGGTTTGGAGGCAAGAAAGTGGAGTGCTTTAAATTCTGAGGCTGTCAATACGATTTTCTCGCCTTCAACTATCACTTCGTAACGACCCGGAATTATACGGATGCCGTTCACAGTAATATTCTCCTTTTTTATCTCCGAGATCTGCTCTTTTCTTCTCAGAACGGCCTTTATCCTGGCGACGAGAACTTTTGGACTGAAAGGTTTTAACACATAATCATCGGCTCCTATTTCAAGCCCGGTGATTATATCACTTTCCTCTCCTTTGGCAGTCAGCATTATTACGGGTATGTTCTCCGTATCACTGTTCCTTTTTAACTTTTTGCATAATTCCAGACCGTCGATACCCGGCAGCATAAGATCGAGAAGTACAAGATCACATTCGTCTTTTTCAACATATTCCAGAAAATCTTCCCCGTTGCCGAAAACTTTTACCGAAAATGAATTTTTAGCAAGATTATAGCTGATCAGTTCCTGAATATCTTCTTCATCCTCGACTATGAATATCCTTTCTCTAGACATAAAGATCCTTTCTGTTATTTCAATAATATACCAAATATAAATCAATAATGTTACTAAATTATTGGTAATTTGTTAGCTTTTTGTTAACTTTTCGCTGCTCAAATAAAAAAACACAAAAAACATTAGATAAAATATTTCTTGATTTTAGTCTATAAATAGGTTAATATCATTATTGCTAAAAAAGAATTAGCTTTATGAGTTAAATTAAATAATCGGAGGTAAAATGTCCATCAAAGGATTTATAGAAGTTGACATCGAAAAATGCAAAGGATGTCAATTATGTGCTACGGTCTGTCCGAAAAATGTGATCGGGTTCAGCAAAAATACGAACAACAAAGGCTACTATTATGCGATCATGACCAATGAAGACTGTATCGGATGCGGCAACTGTGGTCTAATTTGCCCTGACAGCGTGATCACTGTTTACAGAGCAAAGAAATCTTAATTTAATATAAACGGAGGTAAAAATTGGCTGAAAAATACTTGATGAAAGGCAACGAAGCTCTTGCCGAAGCCGCGATAAGAGCCGGTATTGACGGCTATTTCGGATACCCCATTACACCACAAAGCGAAGTACTGGAGTATTTTTCGAAATGGTTGCCGAGAAAAGGCATTGCTTATGTTCAGGCGGAAAGTGAAGTTTCCGCAATAAATATGGTTTATGGTGCCGGAGCCTGCGGTAAACGCATCATGACAACTACTTCATCTCCCGGATTCTCATTAATGCAGGAAGGAGTATCTTACATAGCCTGTGCAGAGATACCGTGCGTACTTGCAAATATTCAGAGAGGTGGCCCGGGACTGGGTACTATTCAACCTTCTCAGGGAGATTATTTTCAGGCTGTAAAAGGCGGAGGACACGGAGATTACCGTCTGATAACTCTTACACCCAATTCCGTTCAGGAAATGGCCGATATGGTCTATAGGGCGTTCGACCTGTCAGAAAAATATCTGACACCGGCTCTCATTCTCGCGGACGGGGCCCTGGGACAGATGATGGAAGCAGTAGAATTCAATGAAGACTATGTAAAGCCTGAATTCGATGATACATGGGCAACAATAGGCGGAGTATCGAAAAGAGGCAAACCGGTACAGATAACATCGCTTTATATCAAACCTGAGGATATGGAGGCTAAAAACAACAGACTTCAGGCAAAATATAAAAAGATCGAAGAGAATGAAGTTGATTACGAATTGTATAAAATGGAAGATGCCGAAATAGGCTATGTGGCCTACGGTTTATCTTCAAGAATCGCGAGAAAAGCTGTTGACCTTGCCAGGGAACAAGGACTAAAAGTCGGTTTGATAAGACCCAAGACAGTATGGCCTTTCCCGAAAAAAGTCCTGCAGGAGTATGCAGAAAAAGTTAAAGCGTATCTGTCAATAGAGATGAGCGTCGGTCAAATGATCGAGGATATCAAATTGGCTATAGATTGTAAAATTCCTGTTGAACATTACGGAAAAACAGGCGGAATTGTTCTTTCTACAGACGAGATCATTGCAAAAACAAAAGAAATGCTGAACAATTGAACAAACTTTAACTTTAAAACAGGAGTTTATTATAATGAGTGATACAATTACAAAAGACGGTCAGGAGTTTGAAGTAGTATGGAAAAAACCCGACCTTCAGAAAAAAGACTTCCATTACTGTCCGGGATGTGCTCACGGTACTCTTGAAAAACTTATCCAGGAAGTAATTGATGAAAAAGAATTAAAAGATAAGATAATCGGTGTCGCACCTGTAGGCTGTGCAGTATTTGCCTATGATTATATTAATTGCGATATGCAGGAGGCAGCACACGGAAGGGCATGCGCACTTGCTACAGGTATATCAAGGGTCCTTCCGGAGCACGCAGTTTTTACTATTCAGGGAGACGGTGATCTCGCCTCAATTGGTCTGGCCGAAACACTTCACGCCTGCAACAGAGGAGAAAATATTGTCATATTCTTCTACAACAATGCTATATACGGCATGACAGGCGGACAAATGGCACCTACTACTCTCCCCGGTCAGGTAACATCATCCTCTCCGGACGGAAGAGATAGTAAACTGGCCGGAATGCCTTTAAAAGTCGCTGATATTGTAAAAGATTTTGACGGTACCTGCTATGTTACAAGACAGGCTGCAAACAATGCAGTAAATGTCCGAAAGCTGAAAAAAGCCATCGAAAAAGGTATCGAGAACTCACTGAATAACAAGGGCACATCGTTCATCGAACTGGTGGGCAACTGCCCCTCGGGATGGAAAATGACACCTGTTGATTCCTACAAGTGGTGGGAAGAAAATATGATCAAATTCTATCCGCTGGGAGATCTTAAAACAGAAGGAGGGATAAAATAATGCTACAAGAAGTGATGTTTTCAGGATTTGGCGGACAGGGAGTACTGACCATAGCAAAAAATCTTTCTTACACAGCTATGATAGAAGGAAAACAGACCTGCTGGATGCCTACATACGGACCTGAAATGAGAGGAGGAACCTGTGGATGTACAGTATCTGTAAGTGATGATCCTGTCAGTTCTCCTATCCTCGAAAGATACAGTACAGTAGTGGCTCTCAATCAGCCGTCACTGGATAAATATGAACCTAAAGTTAAGCCCGGAGGCCTTCTTATCTGGGAGTCAACCAACATTCAAAATCCCCCCAAAAGAGATGATATAAAAGCCATAGCAATACCTGCTTACGAAGAAGCTAACAAGCTTGGGAATCCTTTAATGATGGGTATGATCCTATTGGGTGCTTTTATTCAGAAAACTGATGCTATTAGCATTCAAGGTGTTCTTGACGCTCTAAAGAAAACGCTGCCCGAAAGACGGCATAATCTTATACCGCTTAATGAACAGGCATTAAAAAGAGGTTTTGAACTGGCTGAAGCTATCGAATAATTTTTTAACGGGGCTCCAGCCCCGTTTTTTTTTAATATATTTATGGACTCTAAATGGAACAGCTGCAGAGGCTTATTGATATTATGAAAAAGCTTAGGGACAAAGAATCAGGATGCCCGTGGGACCTTAAGCAGACACCGGAAACTTTGAAAAAGTACATACTCGAAGAGGCTTACGAGGTGCTCGAGGCTATTGACGATAATGATAAGGAAGAGCTTAAAAAAGAGCTCGGTGACCTTTTACTCCAGATAGTATTTCAGTCTCAGATAGCAAATGAGAGAGGAGACTTCAACATTGATGATGTGGCAAAAAACATTTCCGACAAGCTTGAAAGGAGACACCCGCACATCTTCGGTGAAAAAGAGGACCTTACACCTGATCAGGTAAAGAATAACTGGGAGAGGATAAAAAAGGAAAAGGAAGGT
>JAWOER010000226.1:0-8264 GCA_046482655.1 Candidatus Delongbacteria bacterium
ACAATTCTTGCCGTGTCAAATAAGTGATACGGCCGAAAGACCAAAAGAAGGAGGTAAAATGAATAGGTACGAAACAATGCTGATCATAGATTCATCTGTTGATCAGGAAAAAACCAACTCGATAATTTCCCGTTACGAAAACCTTATAAAAGAGGACGGTGAAATAATAGAGATCGCCCCTTGGGGAAAAAAGAGGCTTGCATACCATATCAATAAAAAACCGACCGGTTTTTATGTACTTTATAAGTACAAAGCAGCAAATCATATACCCCAAAAGCTTATCAATGATCTCAACCTGAATGGTTCAGTTATACGCCATATGACGATCGTTGTGGATAAAAAGATGCAAAAACAGGAACAACGCGATCTGGAAGGTTCTGCGGCGGAAGATACAAAGTAGCCTTTTGCCCTGAAAATTGCGTCTTAAAATTCTTTGACTACAAATCTAAAAAAAGGATCTTATAAATGATAAAAGACAAAAGAAAAAGGATATGCAGATTTTGCGAAGAAAATGTCGTTTATATCGACTATAAAGACGACAAAAAGCTATCAAAATTTACCACCGAACAGGGAAAAATCATACCGCGAAGAACATCAGGAGTTTGTGCAAAGCATCAAAGAATGCTCACAAATGCAATAAAAAGAGCCAGAATCGTGGCTTTGATGCCTTTCGTTGACAGCACTGCAAGATAAATAGGAGATCAACATAATGCTTATTATTCTAAGACAAGATATTGAAAAGATCGGTAAAGCGGGAGAAGTTGTTAAGGTAAAAGACGGATATGCCAGAAATTATCTGATACCGAACAATATCGCCTATCCCGCAACAGATGCCTACATGAACATGTTTAAAGAAAGTACAAAATCAAAACAATTCAAGCAGACTCAGCTCAAGAAATCCGAAGAATTTTTAAAAACTACGCTCGAAAAAAAGCCTATTGTTTTAAAAATGAAGGTGGGAGAAGAAAATAAACTGTTCGGATCCGTCACTTCACAGAATATCGCTGAGGAGTTAAAGATTGCCGGCATAGATATCGACAGAAGAAGGATACAGCTCGAAGAAAACATTAAACATCTCGGATCATACAACATACCTTACAGGTCACATTCAGACCTTAAGATATCGATCTCTCTTACTGTTATAGCAGAAAATGCGGATGAGGTCAAAAAAGAAGAGACAGATTCTGCTGAATGATCTTTCTTCAGTATTTTATAAGCCGGTACTAATCCGGCTTTTTTATTATTTAATATTTTTAATATTTGATATTTAAACATAAATACCTTAAATTCAGTCTGAATCCGGAGAGCCGATTATGTATAATATTAGTTTGGGAAGCAACAGCACAAGAGACAGGGCCACTGTTCTTATTGTTGATGACGAACCTTTGATCGTTCAGTCTCTCAATATGGTATTGGAGCGCTATTTTACAGTCATCTCTGAAACCGACCCGCTAAAAGTTACAGATATTTTATTAAACAGAAGAGTGGATGTTTTGATCAGCGACGAAATGATGCCGGGGATGAAAGGATGCGCATTAGCCGAAAAAGTTAATAACGAGTTTCCCAATATCTGTAAAATAATATTAAGCGGGAATTCGGATAAAAAAGATATTGTCAACGCTATTAACCGGGGTCATATATTCTCATTTCTGTTCAAGCCGGTAGATATCAATCAGCTCCTGCAGGTTATTAAAAGAGGCCTTGACCATAAAAGGATGAAAGAGACTATTGAATCTCAAAATAAGGACCTTGAAGAAAAAAACAAAAACCTGGCTTCGGAAATAATGACAAAAACTTCAAAGATAGTTCAGATGGAAAAGTTTTATGAACTGGGAAAATTCTCGGCTTCAATAGTCCACGACCTTAAGACCCCTCTGCAGACACTGATAACAGGATATGAAATGATGGAAAATGAGGTCGCCAGGCTTTATCCTGAAGACAATTCTATGAAAAAAATTCTTTCTATCATTGACAGCAGTCTTATCTCGATGGAAGATATGATAAAAGGGATATCCAACAGAATAAACCATAAGATTACAGAAAA
Source organism: Candidatus Delongbacteria bacterium (assembly GCA_046482655.1). Classification (GTDB taxonomy): domain Bacteria; phylum UBA4055; class UBA4055; order UBA4055; family UBA4055; genus SLFX01. The sequence continues at coordinate 2,045 of JAWOER010000226.1, forward strand.
TACTGTGTATTTTGATCTTAACGAACTGATTATAAAAAATATTGACAGAATGTATATGAATTATAAAAAACAATACCCTTTTGAAATAAAGTTCGAGCCGGAAAAAGATATTCCTAAATTGAAGGGCGTTACTCTGCATTTTGAACAGATATTGTCAAATATCCTAAAAAACGCCTACGATGCAATAAAAAAGGCGGGATCGAATAATATTATGATCAAAACAGCTACAAGGTCAAATAAACTTTGTGTTTTTATAAAAGACAACGGAATCGGTATATCCGAAGAAGATCTGGACAGGATATTCGATGTGGGTTTTTCCACCAAACGGGACGGTAAGGGTACCGGCCTCGGTCTTGTGATCACAAAACAGATGGTCGAATCCTATAAGGGCAAGATCAGAGTGGAATCAAAACCCGGCGAAGGCACCAGTTTTCTAATATGTTTCCCTGTAAAAAATAAATGAGATATAACACAAGTCAATTAGTTGCGATAGAGCATTTTGAAGGCCCGTGCCTTGTTTTGGCCGGTGCCGGAAGCGGGAAGACCCGCGTAATAATCGGCAGGATCGAAAAACTTATCGGGCAGCACCGGGTAAAGCCCGAGAATATACTTGCCGTTACTTTTACGAACAAGGCTGCCGGAGAAATGAGAGAAAGACTTTCCTCGTCCATACAGGAACATAAAAAAATAACATGCCTGACTTTTCATGCTTTGGGAGTAAAACTGATAAAAAATGATCTAAAACATCTGGGATATTCTTCAAATTTCTCTATCTACGGCTCAGCGGAACAGCATGCGGCTGTACGAAAAGCAGTACATAATCTTAACATTGCAGAAGACATGTTCGATCCAAAGCTTATAAGTTATAAGATATCCTATTTTAAGAACCGGTATAAAAGCTTAAACGAAGTCAGCGCAGTCGATCCTGTTACGAGCATAGCCAAGAGGATAATGCCCGAATACGACAGAATACTTAAGGCGAATAATGCGATGGATTTTGATGATCTGCTTTTAAATATCCTGGAACTTTTCAAAGATAAAACCATTTTATCAAAATATCATGACCAGTTCAAATATTTGCTCATTGACGAATACCAGGATACAAATCCTGTTCAGAACAGGATAGTTCTCGAACTGGGTAAAAAGCACTCGAATGTCTTTGTCGTGGGCGATGATGATCAGTCCATCTACGGTTTTAGAGGTGCGGATTTTAAAAATATATTAGATTTTGAAAAGCACTGGAAGGATTGTAAAACTATAGTGCTGGATGTTAATTACCGCTCAACAGATATTATACTCAAGGCAGCATCATCAATAATTTGCAATAACACAGAAAGAAAGCAGAAGAAGATAAGAACTGATCAAAAAGAAAATATCCCCATAGAATACTTTAGCGCTCTGAACGACAAACATGAGGCGGACCTTATCTGTGAAAAAATAAAGGACAGCGGCAGTAAATTTTCAAACTTTGCCGTACTGCTCAGAACCAACTATCTTTCAAGAGTGATCGAAGATGCTTTTAGAGATCACAGAATACCATACAAGATCGTCGGGGACTATAAGTTTTACGAAAGAAAAGAGATCAAGGATATTCTTGCATACCTGAGCATTATCATTAATCCTTCAGATGAAGTTTCTGTGCTCAGAATTATAAACACTCCCAAACGCGGCATAGGCGCAGACACTGTTTTTAAGATCTCAAATTATGCCGAACAGAACAGCATTAATTTCTTTAACGCTCTAAAAAATTATAAAAATATTCCATCGATCTCTGGATCAAAACACCATAACATAGGTAATTTTCTCGATCTGATAGTCAAACTAAAGGATATCGCAGAGAACAATGATCTTAACAATACCGCTTCCCGTGTTGTCAAAGAGACCGGTTATTTAAGCTTTTTGGAAAAAGACAAGGACGCAGAAAGAAAGAGATCAAATATCGAGGAGCTGCTCAGTTCTGTAAAAGAATACAGCGAGAACAACAAAAAGCCCACCATCGGCGGTTTTCTGGAAAAAGTTTCTCTTATTCAGGACGGAGACGACACAGAGAGAGGAGAACAGGTGATCGTGCTCACGGTACATTCATCAAAAGGGCTTGAGTTTGAAAATGTATTCATCGCAGGTTTTGAAGAAGGGATATTTCCCCACAAAAGATCTATCGAAGAGGGTCATATTGAAGAAGAACGCCGATTGTGCTATGTGGCCGTTACAAGAGCCAAAAGAAAGCTTTTCATTTCTTCCTGCAGCAACAGGACCAAATTCGGAGTCGAATCAAAGTCAAAGCCCTCCCGGTTTTTAAAAGAGATACCCGAAGAACTCTTTCTATACCCTCCTTCTCAGGCCGGAGAAAAAGCCGAAGAAAATGCTAAATCCAAAATACGCGAAATGATGCAAAGACTCAAGAAGAAGTATAAACAGTAAAAATAAACTTTATACGATGTTTAGCCGCATATTGGCGGCAATTAATGATTGTTAACCGGTGTTTTTTGAAAAAAGATAAAGTGATTGGATTTTTAAAAATAACAGCAATTCAGCAATAGGATTAATCCTACAATTTTAAGCTTTTGACAGCATTTTTGAAAGATAGTGATTTTTCTCCTTTTGAACTTTCTTTGGCTTCTCTAAGGTCTCTTAGATCTTCGTAATCCTCTATCATTTCCTGGATTTTCTCGAATTCTTTAACAGGAATTACAACAAATTCTTTCTTGCCTTCTTTTTCTATTATTTGCGTATGCAGTTTCATGTATTCACCTCTTAAGTATATGCATCTTTTCTGTGTTTGATCCTGTATATTACTATTTTATCTCCTTCGATCTCAAAGAGCACTCGGTATTTACCGACTCTTAATCTGTATTCCGGTGTGAAATTTGTAAGTTTTTTTACATCACCTTCCAAACCATTTTCGAGATTCTGGATTTTATTTATGACCTCGGAGATTTTTGATCTATCAATCTTTTTCAAGTCTTTTAGTGCTTTCGACATTATTTCAACTGTATAAGCCATCAAGTTTCTCCGTTGTTATCGGTAATATACTTCTTTTCCTTTGTCAAATCAATGAAATACATTTTCTCAACTTATTGTAAGTCATTTACCCTTTTTTCTTATGTAGTAAAAAAATAAAAAATCCACCTTTCGATTATACGGCCGAACATTTGTGACTGTGTAACTTCTGTTTTTCCAATATAGAAATCTGAGACGGTTACATTATGGACTGGACTCTCATCACTTTCAGTTCCACCCATTCGGAATGATCCACCTTTCACAGTAATCATTTTTGGAAAAACTGCTTCTTTATATTTTTTTTTCAAATATTTTCGCATTTTTGTCTAGAGAATTTATATATTTGCTTGACTGATAATATATTTTAAATTTATCGAACTCTTTTAAATACGACTGACATTTTTCGAGAAAATGAGGATCGTTGTCTTCAGGCGTCAAAAACCATTTCAAATTTAAATAATGCGCCTGTTCCGCTAAATCCGTGTTTGTGTCGTTCATCAACTTTGTTATTATTTCCTTTGACTCTTCCTTTTTGCCTTGCTCAAAAATGTGCTTTGCATACCTTAATTCTTTAAAGGTAACATCTTCTTCAACAATAGATTTTACTTTTCCAACAAGCACAACAGAATAAGTACCATCTGATCCATGACCGTTATTCTAAAGGAAAGATGTCTATCCTGTCGCCTCTGTTCGAATAATCGAAATCAACCCCCTGGTAAATATCGTCCATAATAGCATCCCCGATCCTGTCAATATACTCATCGATCGAGATAGTGAGCCATACTTTATACTCTTCGTTCGATACCTTCTTTATTTCTTTTGCTTCTGAACGCAGAACATCCAGTAATGCCGATTTTACTTTACGACCGCGGGGAAGTTTGCTGAAAAGAAGTACATACTGCTTGCCTTTATCCAGCTGCTCTCTCCAGAAACCTTTAACCTGTTTCATCATCGGAGGCATCAGCTTTTTTACGGCCTGATCGATATTCGCATCATAAGCAGTCACATTTCCGTATATTTCATCAGAATAACCGTTTTGTACTCCGAGCAGTTTTGCTGTTGAGGCATTAAAGACCCGTGAGGTCGCCTTTACTTTCTTTTTGCCGTTGCCGAGATCTTCCAGTATAAGCGATACTGTAACATATATGTCCGTCTTTAACTGTTTTGCCAAAAGCTGAGCCATATCTATATCTTCATCAAGCGCCATCTGCTTCATGCTCAGATCCGCCTCTATCATGGCGTTTAACTGATCAAGATCGTAAACATCGTACCTGTGCGTTGTAAAATACTGGTTGATCTGATTTATGGCCTGTTCTGTAAAACGCTGATCGTAGGCTACACCTCGTGGCGCATAGAACACGACTATCGAAGGATTATCCAGCTGGGACAGCAATACGCCCAAAGCCTCCAGATCGCTCATAAGCATATCCTTTGTGACCGCCGCTTTGATAGTGACTGTCCAGCTGTTGTCCGCAGGCTCCCTTACCTGCGATGTTACTGTATATGATTTAACGAAACCTTCGCTTTTGGAAAGTATCTGGTCCTTTACCGTCATATAGTTCTGCATTTCCTGTTCTGAGCTTATGTATGTACCGATTGCTGTAGAGATTGCATTTCGCTGTGCATCCATTATCGCACTGTTCCTGTCTGCTCCTGTACCCTCAACTTCTACTTCGGTTATATTGTGATCATGTGAATACTGACTTGTCTGACCAAAAGCTAAAAAAGTATAGGCCAAAACAATAACAAGTGTTAAAATAATCCTCTTATCCATACCGTCTCCATTTTGTTAAATTATATTCTTAAACCAAGTCCGATCTTTAAAGAAAATCCGTTGGGCACTAAATACTCATCCTCTTTTACTTCATCATAAGGCAATTCATCATGAAATATATCCTCCTCATCATCCTCATCCGAAAACACATTCTGATCCTTATCGTTTTTTAAAGGTTCCATAGAAGTGTATGACGCCTGGGTTTCGAAAAACCACGCATTATTAATATTATATATCATTCCCAATGAGCCCTTAAATCCCGATGAGTGAAGCTTATAATCTTCGTTAAAACCATCTAATGAAGATTGTTTATTCAGGCTCATATTTTGCAAAACATAGGCACCGGAGGCAAATATTGCGAATTCATCCACTACATAATATTTCTTGGACAGTCCGAATTCTGTAACAAAGGTGGTATGTGAGTATTCGTAGCTATACTCATTATCTGTCCAATCACCGGTATCCTCATCTTTTCTGCCTAATTTTCCTATTATGGTTATAGGATACGATGCTCCGGCATATATCATGGTATGAGGAAAATGCATAAACTGTCCAAAATCATACTCCACTCTTAGTCCGATAAGGCCGGCACCGGGTATTTCTTCCGAGCTCATGTCCTGAGAATCTTTTTTATCTGTAGGATGGTCCTCCCAGCTTTTCATCAGATTGAATCCGCCGCCGAACACAATGTTGAACCCGGATTTTTTATTTAAATCCTCTTCTCTGTATTTTACGGGTCGGGTCGCTGTTTCTTCCTCTTCTGCCTGATCATCTGTGCCGGCTTTAGTTTTATTCTCCTCCGGCTGATCGGATTTTTCGGATTCAGACGGTTCTGCAAAGATAACATTCCTTACTTCTTCAACATTTATTCTGGCGGTCACATCAGAATATAATGTGTTGATCTGCGGGTTATACTCATTTCTTGTGTAATTAACTTCGGATGTTATCTCGTCCCACTTACCTAAAAGCTCTTCGACCTTGTCATTAAGGTCATTTATCTGGTTGGACTCAGAGATCGAATTGATATATTTTACAAGAGCGTTCCTGTGGGCTTCAGCCGCTGCTCCCTCTTTTGCCTGAGCTATACTTTCTTCTTCCGAATGCTTATAGGATCCTGATCCGGAAATCTTTGTGTAATTCTGCGTAAAAGCCATTAAGCTGAATACAAGAATTGCCGCTGTAATTATTTTCTTCAAATTTAATACCTCCGTTCAATTAAAATTTCTTTTAAACTTATAGCGTAAATCCGAGACCTGCTCTCAATACGAATCCTGACGGAGTCAGCCAGCCCTCTCCAGCGTACTCTGAATGATAACCGTTAGAGGCATTCTCAGCATCAATTAATTCAAATACTTCGTTTCCGTCTTCGTCCATAAGCTCGCTGTATCCCGTGAAGGCGACGCCCAAGTCAAAAAGCCAGTTCTTTCCGAGCATATAATTTATTCC
>JAWOER010000180.1:0-4989 GCA_046482655.1 Candidatus Delongbacteria bacterium
CCTGTCTGAAGATACGGAATAAAATCCGGACCCATGACAGCAGTTACGCCCGTACCCATCTGAAAACCGAATCTTCTTTGAAGAAGTATATAACTTTCCGGGTGAGCAGATCCTGCGTATGTGATCATATATCCTATGTCGGCGAATGTTTTTATTCCGTCAAATATTTTTCCTTCTTTGCCGAATGTGCCTTTAAAATCCGAATACATGGAGAACATAAGCATATCGACACCTATAGGAATATAGCCCAGATTCTGGTAATGAACGCCCTCTTCTATATATGAATACTGCTCTTCGGCTTTGACCTTTTCGATCAGATTTTCCCCGAGACTGATCCCTGTGATAACAGGATAGTATATAAAAACTCTGAGATTATTATCAAAACACTGTTTTAGCGTCTGTTCCACCATGGGAAGCAGCTCCGCCTGTAATGTGGGGTCAAAAGCCCAGTCCAGAAAAACCGCATCACCCTCTTCAAGCTCTTCTATATTGTCATAAATAAGCTGAGTTTCTTTTGAGACCGAAAATTTCTGGAGGAACATACCCGGTACCCAAAAAGGTATTATACACGATAAAAATATGAGAAGATATATCCACCTTTTATCCAAATGTTTTAATGTTCGTATCAGTTTTTCCATTTTATACCCTAAATTGTTTTTTCTATTCAGAAAGATGTGATCTTTCAAGTCCGAAAGCGATCCTTATCATCATTGTGAGACCTCCCAGAAAGGCACCGAAAAGAATGGCCCTTTTACCTGCACTGGTAGGAGCGTCCATTATCCATTCGCCGATGACCGGTATCCTGTCCCACATAGCTTCGCCCAATGGGATCTTACTCAGCATTATAAGAATAGCGGCCAGCAGGAGAAATGCGGATTCTATTGATTTTGCCCTAAAAGAGCGGTAAGATGCAGAAGCCACATAAAATGCGAGAAGTGAGAAAACAGTGGCATTGAGAGGGATAAATCCATAAGTGAACATGGCATCGAAAGGGGTTCCCGGGTTGATACCTCTCAAGGATGCGAATATGACCATAATAATTATGATCGACATCTGATAAACAGAGAACCATCTGTCATTGTTATACTTGATCCTTTTTACATTCACCCGCAGCACATTATACATACCTATCACGAGTCCCACGACAGAAACACTTCTGAAACCTGTCGTAAAGAACATTTTCCAGTTCTCGAAAAATATTCCGGACATAAAAAATTCAAGATACCATCCTATGGTCGCAAAAAATCCTATCAGTATCGGTATTTCTTTTTTCATATAAAGCTGATCCTTAAATAATTTTTTTATCTTGTATAAATAATATCCTGCAGGATAGTCCATTCAGGATTGATCGTAAGCAGGATGGTTCCAAGTATGAACAGAACTCCTATAACAACTTTTGCAAAGTCGGAAAGTTTGAGGTTGGTCATTATCTGGGCATCTCTCGAAATATAAGCCGCCGCCGCATAAAGTTCTTCTCCTATCAGTGTGTAGTCACAGGCCGTAATAAAGAAGGGAAGCTGGGAAACTGCTGTTGTTCCCGCCACCTGGATCGCTCCTGCGCTAAACCCGGCTTCTGATATCAGCAGTGATTCTGCGGCGTAGTAACCGAAGTGGAAGGCTGTAGCGGGCTTTTTTCTGGCGAGAATACCCGAAACACCTGCCGCAAATGCGAACTGGTCGGCGGCAAGAAAGAAAATATTATCTTTCTTGTGATCTTCGGGGTATCCCGCATCCAAAAATCCCGATGCGACCATTTCTTCCGATATCTGCATGATAATAGGATCATGTGTCGGTACATATATTTCCGCCTTGAACTCCGCTACTTTTCTCGCTACACTTCTCAAAATAAGCATACTCGCAATAGTATCGATATTGGTATAGTAACCTATACCGGCATCATAAACTATCGGTTTACCCATTTCGGTAGCCCTGCCCACGGCATCATCGATCGCGTCCAGTCCCGGGATCCTTCTTATAAACAGGCTTTCCCTGTTCCTTTTTACTTTGATGTATATGTAAAAGAACAGGATCATGAACAGAATGGTTCCGATAAGAACATTGAACCTGAAAGTCCTGAAAACGGGTTTCAGGTCGTACTGCAGATAAAAACCGAACTTGCCTGTAAGACCGCTGAAATATTTGAAACGGAGCTGTTCTTTGAACTTTTCCTCCATATCGTCCGTCTCGTTCTTAACAGACATTATAAAGTCATTACTGATATCATAATTGCCGATATTCCTTTCCTCTATCATCGGCTGCATAAATCCGGATACGATCTTGTTTAGAACTCTTTGCTCATAGTTTAAAAGATCAAAAAGTGTTACCCTTTTTTCTTCCACCCAGTAATCTCTTGTTTCGATAAGCTGGGTCCTTTTACGATCTATAAGTTCAGATCTTTTCATTTCAAAATAGGTCTGAAGTTTTTGGACTATCTTTTTATCCAGTTCCTCAAGGTCATCTTGGCTCTTGATGCTGTTCTTTCGTATTTCCAGAGCGAGCATTTCTCTGTTATAGCTCTCATCCTCCAAAAGATCATCGATCAGTTTTACATCAGACACTGTCTTTAAAGAGTCGAGCTGTCTTTCATATTTACGCATTTCTTCGAGCAGATCATTGACATAAACTGCCTGCTCTTTTAATATTTCGTCTTTTCTTTCTCTGGAAAAGTCTCCGAGTTCTTTTGCAATACCTTTGAGTGTTGTAGAGGTTTCTTCGTCAATGTATCCCCAGTAAAAATTCTTGTTCGAAACGAAACGGGATATCTCGTCATAAATATCTTCTTTGAGCGCTTTGTAGGCTACAAGTACTCTCATCTCTCTTGATGTGAGTTTTTTTCCGACTTTTTCTTTTTCCACCAGGTCCGGACTGTAGTCGGGAAACGATTCAAAATAGTCATCCACAAAAGCTTTTATTCTGGGATAGAGCACATTATAATCTCTGCTGCTGTCCCAGTTGTCATATACAGACATTACTTCGATCGCGGCTTTTTTACATATTTTTTCTTTTTCCGAAAGTTCTTCCTGCCCCAGGACGAGGGAATTTAAAAGCAAGATCGGTATTATCAGTAAGAAGTTCTTCATTTCATTCAGTCCTATTTTTGAATACGCTCTATTTTAATTACGCTAAAGATAAGTTAGAGCATTCGTTTACACAAGTAAATAAATTAAAAAAATATGATCAGGTCGGACGCTTATTTTCGATATCGATTTTCCCTTCAAAAACAATGGACGCAGGACCGGTCAAATACAGTTTCTTGCTGTTTAAAAATACGCTCATCTCCGCATTATCAGCAGTAATGACCGTCCTTTCCCCGAATTCATTTGAGAGCATCATGTCTAAAAACGCAGCTGCAGCAATGCCTGTTCCGCATGCTCTTGTTTCCGCCTCAACACCTTTCTCATAAGTTCTGATCTTTAATTTATTATTCTCTGCCTTTTGAATAAAATTAACATTTGCACCGTGCTTTATAAAAGAGGCATTTCTTATCCTTCGGCCTTCAGTTTCGATATCAATATCAGAAATATCATCAAAAAACCCGGCTATGTGAGCAACGCCTGTATTGACATAATAGAATTCATTATTAAAACCTTTAAATTTTATTCCCTTTACATAATTTTTAGGTTTCCTTATCTCTATTCTTACCTGTTCATCAGCGGTAATTTGCGCTCTGTGAAGACCGTCCCCCGCCATAAAAACAAGGTCCCTGTCTTTTAATCGGAAAAGCTTTCGCGCCAAAATTACGGCGCATCTTGCACCGTTGGCACAAAATTCGGCCTCCAGTCCGTCCGAATTATAATATTTCATTTTAAAATCAGCTCTTATGTTCCCGTTCCTGTCTGCGGATTCTTTATCAATAAGAATGAGGCCGTCCGCTCCCACCCCGTAATTCCGGTCGCAAAGAAGAACGATATCATTTTTCGCAGGTTCATTTAAACCCGAAAGAAAAATAAAATCGTTACCTGCTCCCTGAAGTTTGTAAAACTTCATTTGTCTAAAAATTCATCCGCAAATTTCTTGCCTGCGTTCAGGGCTTCAATATTCTTATTGACGATCTCGTCGCCTTTTCTGCCGAATATGAATTTGATCCCTTTTTCAAGCTCCGAAAAATCAATACCCAAAAATCTTGACGAAGCACCTATCATCACCATATTCATTGATAAGGGAGATCCTATACTTTTGGCGATGCCGTCCGCATCAATAAGTACATGGTTGTCAATTTTTCTGATCTCGGATTCAATAAGTTCTGTATCGGGATAATTGCCGATGTTCTTAAAAGGAGTGCTGTTGGTTATAAGCCAGCCGTTATCCGACAAATAAGGCAGATATCTTATTGACTCCATCGGTTCTATCGAAAGGATCATGTCCGCGCCGCCATAAGGTATCAGGTCTGAAAATATCTCACGGTCGGATATTCTTAAATGGGATTGAACATCCCCGCCTCTCTGGCTCATTCCGTGAACTTCCGCCTGTTTCATAAAAAGCCCTCTGTTTATTGCGGCGTATCCTATAACGGTGGCTATAGACAGTATTCCCTGTCCTCCTACTCCACATAAAATTATATCTTTTTTCATAATGACCGGTCCTTATTTATTTGCTTTCTTTTTTCTTTTGAGGGTCTGCATACATTCTCTTGTTGGTATTATCACAGAAACACCGTTGTACTCGATCTCTTTTTTTATAAGGCTGACCATTTCCTCATGATTCTTCCTTATCGGATTGACCCTGGTAATATGATCTTTGGCAACCCCCAGGCCTTCACAAATAGAAACAAGCCTGTCAAGAGCATGAGAATCCTGTCCACCCGTCATTCCTGTAGTAGAATTATCAACGATCATTACGACAATATTCGTATTCTCGATCACAGCATCGAGCAGTCCTGTCATTCCCGAATGGGTAAAGGTCGAATCACCGATAACTGCGATCGCGGGGAAAAGTCCTGCGTCCGCTGCACCTTTCGCCATTGTAATAGAAGCTCCCATATCCACGCAG
>JAWOER010000260.1:0-5378 GCA_046482655.1 Candidatus Delongbacteria bacterium
ATCCCGGAAAAGGTCTCATCCGCCGTAAAAATAATCCGTGAACGGGACAGAGGCCTGTGCTGATCCTTGTTCTTTTACTTTGCTTTTGCCGAACCTGATGCCTGTTTGTTTCTAACAGAATAGATTACCGCGATCAGCACCTGGAAAATTATCAATCCCCATCCAATTCTGAGTGCCCAGTCGGGATAATCTTCATAATTTGAAATTAATTCATTTCTCAGATTATCGGCCAGAATAAGAATAAGCAGAACGGGAATTATATATTTTATGAGTATATTGAACCAGGGGCCCAGCTGAAATTTTGAAACACTGTTGATAAAACTCCTCATATTTTCAGCTTTGTAGAACCATCCGATGAAAATTATTTCTGCCAGACCCACAATAACAAGACCGTAATAAGTAATAAAATGGTCCACTATGTCCAAATAGTACAGACCTGCATCTGTAATAAAGAACAGACCGAGTACAAAAGCGAGTCCGCAGGTGTAGAGCGATATTTTTGCAAGAGTAATATTCGGATATTTGTCCTTTACAGAAGCATTTACTGCCTCGACCAGTGAAAAACCGCTGTCGATGCCCAGAGTAAGAAGTGTTATAAAGAAAAGAACGGAGAAAAAACCCGCCCAGGGCATCAAAGACAATGCTTTGGGAAAAACAACAAATGCAAGACCGGGACCGCTTGTGCTCACATCTTCAATATTAACACCTGTTTCATAGGTCATATATCCCAGGATGGAAAAGACCACAAAACCGGAAAAAATCCCTATCGCACTGTCTGCAATTGCAGTATATACTGCATCGCCAAAAACATCCTGACTCTTGTCGTTATAGCTTGCATATGCGATCATAATACCAAAACCGAGACTTAAGCTGAAAAATATTTGAGATATTCCCGCCATCCAGATATCTGTGTCCGCCAGAGCAGCAAAATCAGGATTAAGATATGCTGCTATACCCTCAAAAGATCCTTCGAGAGTAATACCTCTTATGAAAAGAACAACAAGGAGTAATACGGGAAGAGGCATTGTAACCTTGACGACAGCTCCCACGCTCTTAACTCCTTTCCATATTGAAAAATAAATGGCAACCCAGACGAACAGAAGCGCAAAAAAGATCGGAAGTCCTATTCCGCCTATTTCTCCCACACTGTCAGAAATATGCAGGACCTGATTAAAAAAATAACCCTCCGAATCGCTGCACCACGGCATTTCTGATGCAAATGACCTGCAAAGATAAATGGCTGACCAGGCCATAACCGCGGCATAATAGACCACCACAATAAAACCTGCGAAAATAGCGGCCAAACCTATACCGGAAGCTTTCTTATGCATTTTTGCAAATGATCCTACAGCACCCGACTGCATTTTCTGTCCTATAGCGAATTCTATCATAAGAATAGGTATTCCCAATGCTATCAGTGCGGTCAAATACGGTATCAGGAACGCCCCTCCGCCATATTTGTACGCAAGATAAGGAAATTTCCACACATTTCCCAGACCTACAGCACTTCCTACTGCAGCAAAAATGAACAAATGCCTCGAACTCCATCTGTCTCTTACCATAGAACACCTCCCTGAATTTTTGAAAAATTAATTATAATTTCTTCTTTTGTAAACAAAAAAAATATTTTTTTTTAATCAAATTATGCTTATCATTGTTCCGTAACAAAAAAAGGGACGCTTTTTTGAAAAAAACTCTAATTTTGACAGGTGCAGGACTTTCTGCTGAATCCGGCATAAGAACTTTCAGGGATTCTGACGGTCTCTGGGAAGAATTTGATGTTATGGAGATATGCTCTATCGACGGATTTTTAAAAAACAGGAACAAAGTGCTGGAATTTTATGACAGGCGAAGAAAAGATGTAGAGAATAAGGAACCTAACGCAGCTCATTTTATGATCGCGGAAATGAAACATAAATTTAAAAACAGTCTAAAAGTTATAACTCAGAATGTTGATGATATGCTCGAAAAAGCAGGATGTGAGGATGTTATTCATTTGCACGGAAAACTAAAAGAGCTTAAATGCGAGTCCTGCGGACATGTTTTTGATATCGGATACAGTTCTATTAAAGAATTCTCCCGCTGCCCTGAATGCAACGCTAAAGAGCTCAGGCATAATGTTGTGATGTTCGGAGAACCTGCCCCTTTTTACAGAACACTGTACAACGAACTGCTGAATTCTGGACTTCTTGTAGTGATCGGAACAAGCGGCGCGGTACTGCCTGTAGCCCAGTTCGCTTCTTATACCAGGTATTCAATACTGAATAACCTTGAGTATTCGCTGGCAATAAACCATATGATCTTTACGCATACTTTCTACGAAAGGGCAACAACCGCGGCACCAAAAATTAAAAGCCTGATAGAAAAATATTATTCTGAGGGTCATATCTGATCTATTTACGGATCATCTCAAACATTTTTTGTATAGAATTCTTCCATTCTTTACGCAATTCTGGGGGTCCGGTTATTTCTGCGTTCTCTCTAAAACTTAATACTTTTCCTGTCAGTTCAAAACTGGTGTTTGCAGGATACGGGATAATATACTGGCAATACTTACCTTTTTCTTTGTCGAAACCGGTCTCTGTTCTCTGTTCTTTTGACCAGAGCATTTCCTGCATTCTGTCAACGATGCCGCCGTAAAATCTGATGGTCGCATATTTGATATTGCTGCTGGAGATTATTCCGAAAGAATCTTTGAATTCGGGTATATCATATTCTTCTTCCGTAAATTTTTCTGAGGAACGGAAAATATTGCTCTGCATAAGAGCCAGATTGTAAATTCTTACTTTTTTTAGATTGTCTGTTCGGGTCGATCTGAGAACATAAGCCATCAAATACCAGACACCGTTGTAGTGGATCAGTTTTACAGGTTCAACAGATATATCTGTGTTATGATATTTGAATTTAATAAGATATTCATGTCTCATCGCATCCAGGATCTCGTTGATCATATTGTTAAATTTTGTCCGCTGTGTCTTTTTGTAATGTTCAGTTATGTGATATTCTATCTTGGCGGCAAGCTTAATGTCTTTGTCTGAAAGCCCCTCTTTTAAAACGCCTTCGATCAAACGGAGTATATCGTCATAATCCCTTACCGACCCGTCCTCTGCTTTAACATCCCGCGGAGGAAAAAAATATTCGCTGTCTATCATACTTTTAACAAAGCTGTAAAAAATGAGCAGCTCCTGCCTTTTTGAGGGTATTCTTTTTATTCTCTCAAATTTATCAATAAAACTTTCTGTATTTGATATAATACCCTTGTCATCATCTAATTTGTATATTTTTTCTCCGGGACAAAAAACAATATTCAATCCCAAATGCTCTCTTAAATCGGCAATTGTCCTTTTCATGGTGCTGCGGGTCAGTTCACTTTTTGTATTTGACCTGATATGTTCTTTAAAGTCTTTCGCGCTAAAATATCCTTTTTCATATAGCTGATCGATCAGGTAGGCAATTCTTCCTATTGTATTTTTTTCGCTCATTTTTCCCTCAGAAATCTCAGTTTTTAACCAAAAACGATCTCACTACCAGCCGGATAAACCTGTATGTGTCGCGGAAAATGCTGATCGAACTGTGAGCTCCTTCATACAGAGCCGATATCGGAACGCTCTCTATCCTGAATCCTTTTCTTCCTGCTTTTATCAGAAGTTCTGATTCCATCTCGAATTTGTCGCAATTCAGGACAATATCTCTGACCGTCTCTGTTCTGATAAGCCTGTAGCCTGACTGGCTGTCGGGGATCTTCTGCTTTGCCAAAAGCGAGACTATGTACGATGTCGTCCTGTTCGAGAACACCCGCTCCACAGGCATCGTAGTTGTGTCTCCGAGCCTGTTCCCGACTATTATGTCCGCACCCGTCTTTTCGTACCTCTTTAAGAACTCGGGAATGTATTTTACATCGTGCTGGAGGTCGGAGTCGAGCGTGATGAAGAACTCGACATCATTATCGGACATATACTTGAACCCTTTTTTGAGCGCAGAACCCTTGCCTTTGTTTTTTTTGTTCGACAGCGCTTTAATTCCTCTATTTTCGCATATTTTCAGTGTGTCGTCCGTCGAGCCGTCATTAACCACGACCGCCTTATCGAGAAGTCCCGCCTTCTCCAGCCTGTCGAACAGATCGTCGATGTATCGCTCTGAATTGTATGCCGGTATCAATATCCTGTAATTTTTTTTCATGTCTTGAAATTTATGATTTTTGAGAGAATAATCAAGCTTAAAAACATGTTAATTTGTGTGATCTTTTATTTGAGAGTGAAAGATCATAATATTTTCCTTCCGTTGTCTCGTGTCTCAGTTTTAAAGTGAGCTATAAATTTATGAACTGATTCTGATCCCTGAAGAATTCAGCAGGCATCATAATAACTCTTGACTTTATTATAAAAAGAATATAAATTTTTTCCTCAGAGAAATATACAAAATATACAATGATAACGAATCGCATTACTACTATCTTACAATGGAGAAAAAAATGAAGGAGAGTTTAAAAATCTTTATTTCAATGGTCTTTTTTTCTAATGTTTGCTTTGCACAATTTGCCGGAGGAAGAGGAACAGTTGATAATCCGTGGCTGATCAGAACACCAGATAATCTTGACAGCATAAGGTATTTTCTCGGTACGGACAATGAATATAAATATTTCAGGCAGATTGCAAACATCGACCTCGGTGTTAGTCCCTGGAATGAAGGAACAGGCTGGGAGCCGTTAGGAAATGATTCATTAAATTTTGAAGGGAATTATGACGGTAATGGTTTTAAAATCAAGAATCTGACAATTAACAGGCCTGAAGAAGATGATATCGGATTATACGGAAATATTTCCTCGTCAATGTTAATAAATATTTCGTTAACAAATGCCAATATTAAAGGCAAAAATAATGTTGGCGGATTGGTTGGATATTGTGATTCTTCTGGAATAGAAGCGAGTTGCACAACCGGAAGTGTCTATGGTTCAAGTACTGTTGGGGGCATTGTGGGTTTATGCGATTATGTTGTGATTTTAAATTGCTTTACGACAGCAGATGTATCGGGAGCAACAGATATTGGCGGTGTCATAGGAAGAATCAGCAGTGAGGGAGGTTATGCTTATATTGGTAAAACTTTTTCGATAGGTAACATAGCAGGTGATAATAATATTGGAGGTTTGATCGGAACGGGAGAAACTCCGAACATATGGTTCAGCTATTGGAACACCGAAACTAGCGGACAATTATTTTCGGCAGGAGGAGAAGGCAGAACTACTGATGAAATGACTTATGATTTCTCTTCAGAAACCTATAAATACTGGGATCTTGAGAATACCTGGACAGAGGATTTCGGAAATACAAACAACGGATACCCTTACCTGCAAAATCAATTATCTGATTTTAAACCTTCAG
>JAWOER010000154.1:0-3173 GCA_046482655.1 Candidatus Delongbacteria bacterium
CGAAAATTCGGATGCCATCCGGACATGATCATAGATCTTGTAATACTGGCGCACAGACTGGGACTGGAACCCTGCGGGATATCTTTCCATGTGGGTTCACAACAACATGACATCGGTGCCTGGGATTCTGCGATATCAAAAGTAAAATATATTTTTGACTGGCTGGCTGAGCATGAAGATATCAGCTTGAAAATGATCAATATGGGCGGGGGTTTTCCTGCAAAATATCTTTCTAAAACGAATAGGATCGAAGTTTATGCAAGGGAGATAAAGAGATATCTAAAGGATGATTTTGGTGATAATCTTCCCGAAATAATAATTGAGCCTGGCAGGTCGCTTGTTGCAGATGCGGGGGTACTGGTCACCGAGGTGGTATTGATCTCAAGAAAGGCAAGAACAGCTCTTATAAGGTGGGTGTACACCGATGCCGGTAAATTCGGAGGTCTGATAGAGACCTTAGACGAATCTATCAAATACCCGATCTACTGTGAAAGAAAAGGCGAATCCGAAGAGGTGGTACTCGCGGGACCCACCTGCGACAGTCAGGACATAATGTATGAGAATACCGAATACAAACTGCCCTTGAACTTATCTGCCGGCGACAGGCTTTACTGGCTTACAACCGGTGCCTACACATCAAGTTACAGTGCAGTGGAATTTAACGGATTTCCTCCTTTAAAAACATATTTTATAAAATGAAAAAGATAAAATTAATTACTCTGGGATGCGATAAAAACCTTGTTGACAGCGAAGTCATAGCGGGCAGAATTTCGGAAGAATACGAAATATCGCCTGATTTTGAAAGCGGCGAAGCGATCATCGTCAATACATGCGGATTTATAAACGATGCAAAAAAACAGAGCATAGAAGCAATATTTGAAGCTGTCCTCCAAAAGCAGGAGGGAAGATTTAAAAAAGTGCTCCTGACAGGCTGTCTGATAGAGAGATATTTTAACGAGCTCAATAAGGAAATACCGGAAGTTGACGGATTTTTCAAGCTGGGAGAAATTGAGCTGATAGCGAAATTCCTTAATGTAAAAAAAGATACCTCACAAAACCGCTACTGTAACCGCTTAGCCTTAGAGCATGAGCATGTGGCCTATTTAAAGATATCTGAAGGATGTGATCACAAATGTTCATACTGTTCGATCCCCGGCATCAGGGGTAAATACAGGTCCCGAAGCATCGAATCCATAATCGAAGAAGCACATGTTCTCATATCCGGCAGCGTTAAAGAAATTATTATCGTCGGTCAGGAAATTTCATCATACGGAATTGATATTTATAAGAAAAAAATGATAAATGAGCTCGTTAAAGAGATTTCGGTACTGTGCGGAAAAGGCAGGTGGATCAGGCTGCTCTATACCCATCCTCCGATGGTTGACCGAAAATTTATCGAGACAATTGCAGAACATGACAATATATGCAATTATATTGACCTTCCGATACAACATACAGAAACGGAGATCCTTAAAGCTATGGGCAGGAGAGAGACGGCAGACTCGATCGTTTCCAAAATAGAGCTGATGAGACAAATCATACCCGATATAGCAATAAGAACTTCGATAATAGCCGGATTTCCAAATGAGACGCGCAAGATCTTTAATTCAATGAAAAAAAATCTGGAAAGTATCAGGTTTGACAGACTTGGTGTTTTTCCTTATTCACGGGAAGAAGGTACCAAAGCATACGATATGAATGGTCAGATAAGCCGGAGGACTGCAGAGAAAAGAGCTGCTGAGATAATGGAGATGCAGAGAGGTATTTCATATGCTGAGAACGAAAAGCTCAAGAACAACATCGAGACCGTTCTGATCGACAGGATAGAAGGCGATTATTCAATTGGAAGAACATATAGAGATGCTCCTGATATTGATAATGAGGTTCTGATCGGATCAAAATTAAAGGTCGGAAGTTTTTACAGGGTAAAAATCACCGGTTCTGAAGAGTATGATCTTTACGGGGAATACTTAACAGAAATAACCTCGCCATCCTGAACCCGTATAAGAAGTCTGTCACCCTCATAGAACAATTCTTTAGATAAGTATTCATAAATATCACCGGTCTCTGATCTGAGGACTAAATGGTAACCCTCCCAGGTTATGATATTTTCAGTTATGTTCTTTTCGACAGGTCTGGGGCCGTCTTCAAATTCACCCACAAGAACGCCTTTTTGACCGACGACAGTCGCGATCATAGTTTTTGTTACAGGTTCAGTTCTTTCAATAACATTTTTTGAACAACCTGTGACATATAAACTCAGGATCAGAGATAAGAAAATAGTGTTTAGGGTCTTTTTCATAATATGCTCCAGAAATAAACTCTGTCGGGATGGCGAGATTTGAACTCGCGGCCTCTTGTCCCCCAGACAAGCACGCTAACCGGACTGCGCCACATCCCGAACAGAAAATTATGTCAATACGAGTCGGGGTGAGAAGATTTGAACTTCCGACTTTTACGTCCCGAACGTAACGCGCTAACCGGACTGCGCTACACCCCGAATGAAACGGTCTGTAAGGTAACTATAAAAATATTTATATTCAAGTAAAAAAAGCGGTAACTTCACTTGATCATCAGCATCCGTTTAGTCAACTTTTGCCGTCAACTTCGAGAGTGTAGTAGTAAATGCCTGAATTCAGTTTCGATCCGTCAAAATCAACAGCATGAACTCCTGCGTTCATTGTTCCGCTTGCCAGCTGAGAAACAACCTGCCCGTTATTATTATAAACGCTCAAATTAACATCCGCTGTCTTAGACAAAGCAAACTTGATCTGAGTATCAGGATTGAACGGGTTCGGGTAGTTCTGGAACAGAGCTGTGACTGAGGGAAAGCCTGCATTCTCCCAAGAACTGCCGTCTCTTAAACCGCTTCCATTCTGGGTTATGTATCTCCTCGGGTTAGCGCAATATATCTGTAAAGCTATTGTAAGCAATGTAAGTAAAAATATCGTTCTTGTTCTCATTTTATCCTCCGCTTCTTTCCGTTCGTTATTGATAATATAATCATTTCTGCTTCTTTTCCCAAGTAAAATAATCATACGGGACAGTTTATAAGGCTGTCCCGTATGACAGGTGCATGGCTTTATTTTGTAAGAACCATCTTTTTAGTAATGTTTTTTCCGTCAATCTCAAGAGTGTAATAGTATATGCCTGAATTCAACCTTGAACCGTCA
>JAWOER010000156.1:0-7245 GCA_046482655.1 Candidatus Delongbacteria bacterium
TCTGCATCCCTTCACCCTGGACGCCCTGGAACGTGGACCCAAGGGGCGCGAGTATGTGGAGCGGCACTATGAGCCCTGGGAACGGATTCAGGAGCAGGGCTTGGACGCCCTGATCATCACCGGTGCCAATGTCACCCAGCCGGACAGGAAAGGGCTAGAACAGATCACTTGGGCTGAAAGTCAAAAATTCCTGCCAGGACAGTCCCTGACCGCCGACGATATAACTTTTGGCATCCCCGTATATCTGCATGAATTTTTTCATGCCTTCACTTTTCTGCCTGTTCCCGCTTTTAATCTCAAGAGCTACAATTGCATCTCCCTTCTTTAGAACAAAATCGACCTCAAAATCATTCATGCGCCAGTAGAACAGCTTATAATCTTCAAGCTTCGATTTGTTCAGTAAATGCGAACCGACACAAGATTCGACCAGCCTGCCCCATTTTTCAGGTTTTTCAATAATACCGGCAAATTTTTCAGGCATCATGGCGTTTATCAGAGCTGTGTTGTGCGATAATAATTTTGGACTCGAAGCTCTGACTCTGACATCCTGGATCATGAATTTTGAAATGCCTCCCAAAATGCCGCTGTTGTCAAGAAGGTCAAGATAGTGAGAGACAGTAGTCGTGTTGCCTGCATCGTGAAGCTGTCCGAGAAACTTGTTGAATGATAAGATCTGACCGGAATAAAGCAGTCCAAGTTCGCAAACACTTTTCAAAAGCGCAGGTTTATCAACCCTCGTGATATGCAGAATATCCTTTGAGATCGTCGTTTCGATAATAGAATTCCTTATATAATCCTTAAACCTCGATTCGTCACCGATCAGTTCTCCTGCGCCGGGGTAAGCTCCAAACCAGACATACTGTTCAGGCGTAAAACCGAACTCCTTTTTCATTTCGGCATAAGACCAGTGGACCATTTTTATCATTTCAAATCTGCCGGTCAGAGATTCGGTCAGTCCTTTGTGAAGAAGAAGCTGAGATGATCCGAGAAGCACAAGTTTGATATTTGTCTTTTCTCTGCTGTCCCTGTCCCACTCAAGCTTGATCGTTTCACTCCAGTTCCTGATCTTTTGAATTTCGTCTATCACCAGAAGATATTCTTTAGAATTTTCCACCTTCATTCTCAGTCTGACTATCTCCCACTGCTGGCTTATCCATACGCTGTTTTCGGGATTAACATCGTCTGCGGTAATGTACAGACTGCTCTTGCCTGATCTTTTCAGATATTCGAGTACAGTTGTGGTTTTACCGACTTGTCTTGGACCGGATATTACCTGAATAAATCTTCTTTTTTCATTCAGTCTTTTTGTTATAACTTGTATTTTACTTTCCATAATTCACTCCGATTGATGCCTGCAATTAATATTTTACTCAATATGCTGAGTAATTTTACTCAATACACTGAGAATTTTTACTCAATAGAAATATAATTACATGATTATTATTCCGCAACAGGAAAATCAGGTTAGTTTAATACAAATCTTTCCTGAATTCTTCAAGTCTCGAACTTGTTCATGGAAGTGCATAATGATTTGGAGATGGACGCTTGGCATCGGAGAACAAAGAAGTTTGAAGTTCGAGCCTCTCAAAAAACAGGAAAGATTGAATTTTTTAATAGTGCAATAGCCTAATTCGATAGTTTTTCAGATATTTCAATATCTTTCTTTAGAAGAGCGTTAATAATTTTCGATAGAGAAAAATCTTTGTCTTTCTTCTTCCATTTCTTCAGAATATATTCAATTATCTCTCTGTCTAAATAAATAGGAATATCAAGTTGTTCTGCAGGTTTGTAAAACTTTCCCTGCTCGGCATTCGTAAAATCATATTCTTTTTTCATCATAATCTCCGTTTTTCGTAGGTCGATTTTTCGTTAGAAGTAGCTTTCCTCGCGCTTATAATCCTAATCATTTCAATTCCGTCATCATCTCTGAATGTGTGGACAACTACTAAAATGAGCTCATTAGAAGTTTTTCCCAATAAAACCCATCTATCCTCAGATCCTGAATGAACTTTATCGAAAATGCTCAATGCATAAGGATCGGCAAAAACAAAGGCAGCCTGCTCAAAAGATACGCCATGCTTCTTTAGATTCAATGTCTCTTTATTTATATCCCATTCAAATTTCATAGATCATAAATTAACATAATTCAGCATCAAAGTCAATACCCCTAATCTATAACATCAAACCCGGTATATTTTCTTAAAACCTGGGGCACAGTGATCGTTCCGTCATCATTCTGATAGTGTTCGAGTATGGATACCATAAGCCTGGATGTCGCAAGTCCGCTCCCGTTCAGCGTGTGTAAAAATTCCGGTTTCGCTCCCGGCTCCGGCCTGTAGCGCAGGTCCATTCTCCTGGCCTGGAAATCTGTGAAATTTGAGCACGATGATGCCTCGAGATATTTTTTTTCGGCCGCAGACCATGTTTCAATGTCATAACATTTTGCGGCACCAAAGCTGAGGTCCCCGGTACACAGCTCAAGTATCCTGTAGGGAAGATCAAGCTCTAAAAGGATCTTTTCGACCCTTTTCACAAGATCTTCAAGCTCATCATACGAAGTTTCAGGCTTAACGAACTTGACCATCTCCACTTTATTGAACTGATGTATCCTCAAAAGTCCTTTGGTCTCTTTGCCGTAGCTGCCGGCCTCGCGCCTGAAACAGGGTGTGTATCCAACATAATACAGCGGCAGTTTATCTGCATGCATCAGTTCTTCCCTGTGAATATTAGTGATGGTCACCTCCCCCGTGGGAATAAGGTAAAGGTCGTCCTTTTCGCAAAAATACATGTCATCTTTTAGTTTGGGAAGTTGAGATGTTCCTTCCATTGATGAGGAAAGGGCCATAACGGGCGGAATTATTTCTTTATAGCCGTCCTTAACATGAAGATCCAGCATATAATTGATCAGCGCCCGTTCAAGAGTTGCACCTTTGCCAATATAGAGAGGGAAGCCGGAACCAGACATCCTGCTCGCCCGTTTAAAATCCATGATCTTGAGATCTTCTGTCAGCTCCAGGTGATCTTTTGGTTCGAATTCAAAATTTCTTTTTGATCCGGCTTCTTTTACAAGTACATTGTCGTCCGCATCTTTGCCTTTGGGCACAGAATCATGCGGAAGGTTCGGTATCGACAGCATAATATCTTTGATATTCGCTTCGGTAAACCGCAGGTCCGAATCAAGTTTAGAGACCTTTTCCCCGATGATCCTGCTGTTCTCTTTCGCTTTTTCCGCCTCTTCTCCCTTGCCCCGCATTGCAGATATAAGTTTTGTGAGTGTATTCCTTTCAGCTTTCAGATCTTCTACCTTTTTTAAGACCTCTCTTCTCTTTTTTTCGAGATCAAGAAGCAGCTCTATGTCAATATTGACTTTTTTACTTTTAATACCCTCCCTCACTTTTTCCGGGTTTTCGCGTATGAATTTGATGTCTAACATAAATATTGTCCTTATTTGTCTTTTTGTTCTTTTTTCCGTTTTATCTGATCTTTCTTTTCCCTCATCGCGATCTTCTTCATTTTCTTTATCCTTTTCATATCCTCTCTGATAACTTTATCGTGCTGCTGTTTTTCATACTCCTCGTCCTCCAGGATAGTAAGAAAATAATCAATGCCTTTTCTCTGCTCCAGCAGATGCTGAACATCGTTGTAAGCCTTTCTCGGGATCACAAATGTAAGAAATGGTTCCACATATGCCATAAACTGACTGGCTATAAAATTGAGCGGCTGAACAGTTTCCAAAAAGAAAATAGTGGGTGCTGTCATTGATTTTGAAGCAATGGCATGAGCTATTTTTCTTAAAAGATCATCCTGTTTTTTGGTGATCTTTATTGGTTTGCCTTTCAAATATTCATCTTTTTTTTCTTCGCTGCTTTCTGTCATGGTGTTCCTATTCTGATTTTATTTTTACTGTTTCGTAATCTATGTTGTCTTTTTGTGAAGAATAATTTTTCGGGAACTCTTTTCTTGTAATTATATATGGATCTTTAAAATCATTGATGATTTTGATTCTATCTCTCCGGCTTCTTATTTTGACCGTATATCCAAGTTTCTTCAAATAATTCTGAAGGATGCTGTCTGTATATTCGATCACACTTTCGGGAAGAGAATTTATCCATTTATCAACCGAATCTTTGGCTATCCCGCTGTTAGAACCGAAGGATGAATTGGTAGAAATTTCACTCACCCTGATATTATTTTCTGTACCCAAAAAGCGGCACAATTTTGTAATAATATCCTCATTTGTAACCAGGTCTTCGTATTTAACCGCAAAAAAATTTTTTGCATTCTGATATTTCAAATAATAATCCGCACTTTTTCTCCAGTTCCTAAGGTTGAACAGAGTGGGCCTGAGCCCTCCCACATATTTATCCGAAGACCCGTAGTTCATAGAAAACAGCACTGCCCTGGGATCTCTTATTATCTGCATTACTTTAATATTCTGCTTTAGAAAATACGGAATGAATTCTTCTGAAAGAACTTCTTTGCATCCTGCATTTTGAAATTGAGAACAACCTGTTTTCTTTAACATATTGCGGTAATGTAAGGCAAAGTGATCTTTACTGTCAGCATAAAGGATCTTATTGTTAAGCAAAAAATCAGTTACATCCCCGTCCGAATAGCAGTCAGGACTTGACATATGATACAGAAAAAAATGATCCTCTTCGAAACCGATTTTTTTAAAAAACTGTTTTTTTGCCTCTATGAACAAATCTGTCATCGGCTGATAAAAAGAAATATGATCATCACATTTATCTACTATCTGATTTAAAAGCGTTGTGCCCGATCTGAGCATTCCTGTAATAAAATGAAGCTCCATTTAAAAACCCGTCTTATCTTTGATAATAAAAGAAGGCCGATGCTCCGAAGTGTTGATTATTCTTATCAGATATTCTCCAAGCACTCCTATTGCGAATAAAATTATGCCCCCAAAAAGAGAGATGAGTATTACAACAGTCGTCCAGCCCTGAACTTC
Organism: Candidatus Delongbacteria bacterium; assembly: GCA_046482655.1. Lineage (GTDB taxonomy): Bacteria > UBA4055 > UBA4055 > UBA4055 > UBA4055 > SLFX01. Next base: position 4,970 of record JAWOER010000156.1, read on the forward strand.
TATAGAGTCGTTTACTTTTCTATACAAAACACTGCCTCCGTATATAAGACTGATCAGAAATGTGAATGCTCCCAACCTTCCCAGAACTCTAAGCAGAATAGATGAGTTATTGAATATCAGATTCGAAAAAAGACTGTAAAGTTTTTTTAGCGTATAACTTGTATCGCCGTATTTTCTTTCATGATGCTCAACTTTAACATTTATCACATCTTTTGAAATACCGAACATAAGAGCAGGCAAAAAAGGATAGACAATATTCTGCCTGAGCATTTCATCCACAAGATATCTGTCCAGCAGCCTGTATGAAGAAAGCCTGATATGAGCAGGTTTTCCCAATATCAGGTGGTCAAAATATCCGGCGATCCTGCTTATTGATCTTTTGAACAGACTGTGCTTTTTGGTGGGATATTCTGCTATTACAATATCGTGGTCCTGCTTTTCTATTAGTTTTACAATATCTTCGGGGGACTGCTGCAGATCGTCATCAACGGTACATATTTTTTTGCCCGAACACAATTTGAAACCGGCTACAGTTGCGGAGTGCTGACCAAAGTTTCTGCTCAATTTCATTCCTTTTACAAAATCGTATTCTTTTGAAAGTTCTGTGATCATTTTCCAGCTTTTGTCAAAACTTCCGCTGTCATCAACATAAATGAGTTCAAATCTTTTTTTTATCTTTGTTTCGAAAACGGACTTATACCTTTCCGCAATTTCTTTTAAACTGTCTGTTGATCTGTAAACCGGAACCACTATTGAATAATCTGTAGTTGTATCCATCATGCTTCTCTTTTTCTAATATATTCTATTGCCTTATCTCCTGTATTGAGTATAAGATCGATAACCGAGACTGAATGTTCAAAATCTCCATACAGCTGATCATATTTTCTGTATCCTTCATAATTCATCCATTCGACAGATATTTTTTTTGCAGAAAAGAGATCAACATTCAGATAGTCTTTTGCAGAGGGTCCCGACAAATAAACATCTGCACCGGTTTGTTCGCAGAGAGAGATCAGTGCTTCTGACTTGGTTCCATAAACCGCATAGTCGCCGGATCTGGATATATGAGTATCTATTCCCAGCAGACCGCATATTTTTTTTAGAAAGAACTCATTTATCTGGCTCAAATATTCAAATTCACCGGATTTTGAGTACAGATCCTCAAAAAAATCACTGTATGATCTAAAACATTCTGCCTTCGAATAGTTCTGAACGATCGATCGAAAGTGTTTTTTGCACCAGATATGATCCGCCACCTCTACATCATTAATACTCTGATCAAATTTATTTTTTACCTGCACAGGTATAGTTAACCAGATCTTTCCTCTGTCGGATTTAATAAGATTCCTGTTCCGCCAATCGCGTTTTGTGTATTGTGCAGTGTCATATAGAATAAATTCGTCCACCCTGTCAATAATATCAAAATACCCTTTCCAGGGAATATAATTTGACTGAAGTATGGCGATTTTTTTCTTTTCCATTTTTCACCTGTAAACTAAATAAAAAAAATGATTATTCCAAGTATAATCAGAGAAATTCCCGTAATTTTATTTTTTGTGATCTTTTCGCCGAAGACCTTTGAGGATATAAAGGTTAAGAATATAAAACCTGTTGAATTTATGACCTGTCCGTATTTTAATGGTATTTCCTTATATCCGGCTATAATGCAGCCTGCCGCAAAAAAGAATATAAAATATCCTGTAAGAACAGTCTTGTTCAAATACTCGTCAACAAAACCCGAATTATGATTTTGCGAACTGCGTTTTAAAAAGATCTGTGCAACAACAGAAGACACTACTCCGCACATAAATATGATGTAGTATATTAACATTACACCGCCGTCTTTTTATCTTTATGCAAAAAATAGATACCCGAAATTATAACACAGCAGCCCAAAATATTCGTTACAGTTATCCGTTCATTAAATATCAGGTAGGCCCAGATCAGATTTAGTATGATAACGATCCCGCGGTTTGCATACGCGACAGATATATCAAAATGCTTTATCAGTTTTTGCCAAAAATAGGCATAAATTATCAGTACCGCCACCTCAATAGAAAAAAGGAGCAGCAGTTCTGCAGAAAGAAAAGAATGACGGGATGCAAATTTGGCTATTACTCCGCTAAATGAAAATAGAACAAAATTAAGCTGCAGCAATGCAAAATACTTCATTTATTTATTTCTCCCCCCATCTTTTTTAGTTCATAAACATTGTAAAATGAGTTATTATATACTTTTTTATATCCATTTTCAGCAATAAATTTTTTATAAAAATC
>JAWOER010000229.1:0-5944 GCA_046482655.1 Candidatus Delongbacteria bacterium
GAGATGAACTTCTAACCTCATTGATGGAAGAAAAATGAAGTTTTTCTTTGCCGTTCTGTCTGTATTGATCATTGCAGGATGTGAGCAGAGGGTGTTTTTAAATAAACTGCCCGATATTGATTATAAGGACGGCAGGTATGTATTTTATTCTGCAGGCAGAGAGTACGATAAGGTATTATTGAAAAAAGACAGTTCAAATACGGAACTCGCTTCGTGCAGAGAAACAGAATCAGAGCTTGGAATTTTCAGTTGTGATGATGCGGGTTATTATGATCTTTATCTGATCACGGGAACTGACACTGTTCTTGCCAATAACACCTATATAGGAACTTATGAGCAGGGATCTTTTAAAATAACAGCTCTTGATGTTGCTCAGGGGGACTGTTTTATTATTCACCCTCCCGATGGCCTGCCTTCTGTTATTGACGGGGGCTTTGGTTCCTCGGGCTGGGAAGACTGGCACGGCGGAGGTGAAAATAGACTGGCCGATCATCTTATCGCAGGCGGGTTTACGCAATTGAAATACATTATCGAAACACACAGTGACCTTGATCATTCCGGCGGACTTAAAGATGTGGTCGAAGACGAGAGATTTTCCCGGCAGGAGTATCTTACGCACGATTCAGACCTTCCCGCCCCCGGAGACACACTTTTCTTTTCTCCGACCGTAAAAGGGGTCATGCTCCATTATTATTCAACTGCAGACACATCAGATGTAGAAGAGAATGACAGGTCGGTCTGTATTAAACTCATATATCATGACCTGGAAATGATATTTACCGGTGATATTTCACAGCAAATTGAAATTTCTTTAATAGATGATCAGCTGATCGATCCTTATGAGCAGTACGAAATTCTAAAAATAGCTCATCACGGCAGCGGATACAGCTCTTCACAGGAGTTTCTGAATGCTGTTGATCCTTTGTATTCTCTTATCTGTGTCGGTGAGGGCAATCCCTATCATCATCCGTCAGAGGAAACGATCGAACGGATAAAAAAAACAGATTCAGGTGTTCTGCGTACCGACATAAACAGAACGGTAAATATTTTCAGCGACGGAACAAGTTTTCAGATAAGTTACTTTGAATAATTATCAGGCTCTGTAAAATAAATAATTTTTTTTGGAACTTTAGCAGAATACCTAAAGTAGAAGAACTGTGGATTAAGGAAGTTCACACTTCACATAACATCCTCCTACTCTCTCTCAAAGAAGCCCCGGACCCCCGGGGCTTTGCTTTTGTTATATATCGGTATGAAATAATTTAACACTGTAATTCTGCGATCTTAATATTTTTGAGAATTTTTCCGCACAATATACAGAACGGTGTCTTCCGCCCGTACATCCAAAACTTACCTGCAGATCGGTAAAGTGCTTTTCCGAATAAACATCTGCAGCGGTCTTTATCATTTTTGCACAATCATCTATAAAAGATCCGACCGATCTCATATCAGAAAAAAAATCTTCGATCTCTTTAGCCCGGCCTGTAAAATCTCTCAGCTTCAGATCGTGGTGGGGATTCGGTAAAAATCTGCAGTCAAAAACAAAACCTCCGCCGTCTTCGTGCTCATTTTCCGGTATTTTACTCTTGTGGTATCCGAATGAATATACAGATATTGTAGGGTTTTTCATCTTATTCCCTTTTTATATTTTTTCATCGGTAAATAATAAGAATTTTTTTTTAATAAAGCCATGATATAATTGACAATTCTTGTTCTGTAGTTTAACTTTATAAGATTAATAATATAAGGAGAGCCTGCTATGCTTAAAATAAACGAAGAAAGAACGGTTGAAAGGATCGCGGAGTGGATGGACAAAGTGTTTAGAAAAGCCGGTTTCGGCAGAGCTGTGATCGGTCTGAGCGGCGGAGTGGATTCTGCTCTTGCTGCATATCTTGCAGTAAGAGCTCTCGGCGCAGACAGAGTTACGGCCATCAAAATGCCCTATATCACAAGCAGCAAAAGTTCTATAGCGGACGCTGATCTGATCATAGAGACTCTAAAGATCAAATCAGAAGAGATCGACATTACAAGAGCAGTCGATACGATCGATGCAATGCTTAACTATCCTGATCAGACAAGGCTGGGAAATGTTATGGCCAGGGTAAGGATGACGGTACTTTTTGACAAATCCGCTGAATTCGAGGCACTTGTGCTCGGTACCAGCAATAAGACAGAACTGCTTCTCGGCTACGGCACTTTACACGGCGATCTGGCATCCATCGTAAATCCGTTGGGCGGCCTGTATAAACATCAGGTCTGGGATCTGGCAAAATACTTAAATATTCCCGAGCGGATAATAGATAAGAAGCCTTCTGCAGACCTGATAGAAGGCCAGACAGATGAAGAGGATTTCGGATTTTCATATAAAACTGCGGATGATGTTCTCGATTCTATTTTTGATGAAGGGAACAGTAAATTGGACACTTCAAACCTCGGTTACAGCATTGATCAGATAGATGAGGTGTTAAACAGGGTCAAATTCAATGAATATAAAAGCAAAGTTCCCTATATCTTTGATCCCAGGACTTTATAGATGAAGAAAAAAGCCTTTTTTTTGGACAGGGACGGAACAGTAAATATCGATCGTGAATATCTTTACAGAACAGAAGACTTTGAATTCGAATCAGGAGTCATAAAAACCCTGAAATATCTGTATGAAAAAAATTATGAGCTTATTGTGATAACCAATCAGTCCGGCATTGCAAGAGGATACTATACAGAGGATGACCTGCACAAACTTCACGAACATATTAGTAAACAGGCCCTTTTACACGGCTTCAAGTTTACAGATTTTTACTATTGTCCCCATTTTAAAGAAGGGTCTGTAAAGAAATATTCAAAAGAGTGTAGCTGCAGAAAACCGGGTACCGGGCTTTTCGAAAAAGCGTTCAGGGAACATAATATAAACGCATCATTATCCTATATGGCAGGCGATAAAAGATCGGATATGATCGCGGGGAAAAATGTCGGGCTCACCACTATACTGGTCGGAACAGGCAAGGGAAAAGAGACCAGAAAAACTTTTGACGGATACGATCATTATTTCGAAAATATAACCGGTGTAATGACCATAATTTAAAAAAGGCCGGATGATTTTGAAGACCTTTGATCTAAAATACAGTTACCCGATCTTATTTTTGCTGCTTATCTGTATTTCTGCTCTAAACGCTTATGAGGCAGCAGATCCGGCACAGCCCGATACAACTATTTACTATTTTGCCGACCAGATAGATTATGACGCCTCATCAAAAAAAATATATCTTACCGGTAATTCAAGGCTCAAATACAAAAAAATGGATTTTTTTGCCCACAGTATTATTTTAAACATTAAAGAGAATACTCTAAAGGCTTTTCAAAAAGAGGATACTCTTTTTTCCGGTGAGGAAGGGTCTGTGCCCGACAGTATTGTTATTACAGGCACCCCTGTTATCAGCGAAGGCAGTGAGTCTGTAAAAGGCAGCAGAATGTTCTATGATCTGAACACAAAACAGGGGGTTGTGTCCGATGCGCGGACTGTGCTCAAAAGCAGCAGGCCCGAAGATGACACCTTTTTTAGAACAGAGGATATGATCAAACTGGAAAATAATGATGTCCACGGGATCAATGCAAGGATAACAAGTTGCGATCTAAAAGATCCGCATTATCATTTTAAAGCCGACAGTATAATAATGACAAGAAAGAACTGGGTATTCGCCAAACCGATCACACTTTATTTTAGTAAAGTACCCGTAGCATGGTTCCCTTTCATACTATACAAGAACAATAAGGGCAGAAATTCCGGATTCATACTTCCCTCCTACTATTACAGCAATTCAAAAGGCAATTCACTCAAGCATCTCGGTTTTTTTTGGGATATGTCCGACTATACTGACTATACTGTTCTGATGGATTACTATGATAATTACGGATATTTACTGCAGCAAAAATTCAGATACAAAAAGAAATATGTTCTGGACGGATATGTGTCTGCTGATTTTACTAATGACTATAAATCTCATGACTGGAGGTTCAGAGGAGTCCATAACCATAAGATAAGTCCATCCATGAGCTTTAATGCCAACGCTGATTATGTTACTAAACGGAGCATGGTCCGCGATCTGGGAGAAACAAGGGCGGACAGGATGGAAAACAAGCTTTATACTAATGGTGTTTTTACAAAAAGATGGTTCAATACCGGTGATAATTTAAGAATAATGTCTTCTGTTACCCAGTATGTGGATACGGCTATTGTAAAATATACTTTTCCTGATCTGTCATACAGGATGGGGGGACGGAGGTTCTTTTCCGATTCGGATCTTCCCTCCATATTCAAAAAATTCCAGCTCGACGGTTCTTTACGAAGCAGAAGAAATGTGAATGTGTATGACGCTGAGAATGTTTTTGATGAAAATTCCTCTGTGGATTTTAATTTGAGTCAGAAAACGGAGTACGGGAATCTCAGATTCAAAAGCAGCCAGAGGTTTGATCTTAAAGATCATAAGAGCAAATATTATTATACGGATTCGGGCGAAGATCATTATGAGCATTACAACCGGGATTCCACGCTCACCAATTTCGGTCTTAAGACTGCCTCATACATTCAGTACAACCACACACTTTTCAGGCATCTCGACCTTCGGGAAACTATTAATTACAGGCATGATACGGCTTTCAGATACTACGATGAGGATCTTAATATAGTCACAGGAGCCCGCAGCAGAGAAACTTATGATATCAGTGCCGGTCTGAATACAAAGATCTACGGGATTTTTCAGCCTGAACTGTGGGCACTAAGAAAATTAAGGCACACGATCTCTCCAAATTTCGGATTCACATATTATCCTGATTTTTCAAAAGATAAATACGGTTATTTTATCACAGATTCACTGGACATTAAAAGGGATGTATTCTCTCCCTCTCTTATCGGAGCCACACCCTCGGGTGAAAGTATGAGTCTCAACTATGGGATTTCAAATATATTCGAGGCTAAGATCAAACTCGGTGACCGGGATAAGCTGATCAGGCTTTTTAATTTGAATTTTTCGGGTTTTTATAATTTTGCCGCCGACAGCAACAAAATGTCTGTGATAAACGCCCGTCTGAGTTCGAATCTTTATAACGGCAGTCTTATTGGCAGCTATGTAAGAATGAATGTGAGTATGAACGCAAATTCTGTTTTCACTCCCTACACGGGAGACGGAGCAAGTGGAGATTATATTAATTCTGATTTTACCTTTTGGGAAAAGAATCCTTTCAGGCGGGAAAAATGGAATATCAGCTATACTGTGGAATTGCCCTATTCGCTTAGGGGAATACTTTCTGCACAAAATGCTGCTGATACAGAAAGTGTTTCGTATGATGAGCAGGGAATGGTTGATGTAACGAAAGGAAATTATACAAATATCAATTATGATATTAACGGGAGGGTGGTGTTCAAAGAAAGGTATGACTCGAACGATAATTACAGGAAAGATTTTCACGGAAGTATCGGGGCCAGGATCAATCCTACAGAGAACTGGTCTGTAGATTACAGGGCTACTTTTAATATGCTTATGCCCAAAGAAGTTACTTCCACTATAATCAGTGTGAACAGAGATATGCACTGCTGGCAGGGCAGTTTTGAGTGGGATTACTTTAATAAAGGCTTCAAGCTTCTGATCAACACGAAGAGCAGTATTTTTTCAGATATTAAGTTTGACAAGGACACAAGGGAAAGGAAATGGTAATTATGCGGTCTCCGTATTTCTCTCGAACAAATTTCAGCGGCACATTAATAAATGCCAGATTTGGAGTATCTACACGGCTGGCGGAAACGATTAATGAAATTTATTCTCAAGAAAAAGCGGAGACCTTACGCAGACACCGGTCCGTTAGATCCACTCGAACAAATTTCAGCGGCACATTAATAAATGCCAGATTTGGAGTATCTACACGGCTGGCGGAAACGATTAATGAAATTTATTCT
>JAWOER010000245.1:0-2914 GCA_046482655.1 Candidatus Delongbacteria bacterium
TTCAGCATGGTCGTCTCCCTGGTGTATAATATTTTATTTTTAAATTTGTTCATTTTTATCCGCTTATGAACAGGCTTTTACTTGAATATTCGGGATCACAGGTCAGGTTGACTTTAAGTTTTCTCCACCCGGCTTCATCCCCCGGAGTCGGGATGTGAGTAAGGTGGACTTCGCAGCCGGCAAGATGTTTAAGCTGCTCTATGGCCATTTGAGCAGCAGGATTAAAAAGGGCACTCACACTCAAAACTATCAGTGTTTCGTCAACATCAAGGCTGACCATTTTACGGTCGAGTATATTTTTCTTAAGGTGATTCACAGAATCAATAAGGCTTTGAGGCAGCAGACACAAGCTGTCAGGCAGCCCGGCCATATACTTCGTAGCGTTTAAGATAAGGCTGGATGAAGCATGCATCAATGGTGAGTTCTTACCGGTTATTATCGTTCCGTCGGGCAGCTCGATCGCTGCTCCGCAAAAGAATCCGGCGTTGCCTTTCCCGCTTTTTTTTGCGTTTCTGGCAGCTTTTCTGGACGGTACTACAACTTTTCGATGTTCCGGTTTTGCACCTGTCTTTCCCATAATATCCTGGGCGTGCTCGAGTGAATCTTTGTCAGCCAGTCCCAGAGCGTATTCAACGGCACACCTTAGATATCTCCTAATGACTTCCTGATGAGCCGCGTCAGAGATTATATTGTCGTTTATTACGCCTGCGCTTGCTCTGTTGACGCCCATGTCGGTCGGGGATTTATACATCGATTCGCCCCCCGTGATCTTTTCCAGTATCCTCTTAAGGAGATGAAAAGCTTCTATATCGCGGTTATAGTTCACTACTTTTTTGCCGTATGCTTCCAAATGATGAAAATCTATCAGGTTTTTGTCCTTGAGATCTATTGTGGCAGCTTCGTAGGCAATGTTGACTTTATGATCGAGCGGAATGTCCCAGATCGGAAATGTTTCGAATTTGGCATAGCCGCCCCTGATGTTCTTTTTGTACTCATGATACAGATTACTCAAGCATGTTCCGAGCTTTCCGCTACCTGGTCCGGGACCCGTGACCACGACTATTGGCTGTGATGTCTGAATATAGTCATTGGCACCGTAACCTTTATCGGATACGATCAGGTCTATGTCTTCAGGGTATCCTTTGGTCGGATAGTGGAGGTATACTTTGACCCCTCTTCGCTCGAGTTTGTTTTTGAACGCCTTTGCGGTCGGCTGTCTTTCGTAGCGGGTAATGACTACGGCCGTAACATTTATACCCCAGTCTTTAAAATCATCAATAGTTTTTAAAGCATCAAAATCATACGAAATTCCAAAATCCGCCCTTATTTTTTTCCTTTCGATATCTCCGGCATAAATGCAAAGAATTACATCGATCTTATCCTTCAATAGATGCAAGAGTCGCATCTTTACATTCGGATCGAATCCGGGGAGTACCCTCGAGGCATGATAGTCATAAAGAATCTTTCCTCCAAACTCCAGATAGAGTTTGTCGTTAAATCTTCCGACCCTTTCAAGAATGGATGCCGTTTGTTCTTTAAGATATTTTTCGTTGTCGAAACCGGTAAGTTTTAAATTTTTCATTTCCAACATGTCTCCGAATAAATTTAGAGTGGTCTATATTTAAGAAATTTCTGATGATTTTGCAAAGGAATAATTAGTTTGTATCTGTAAATATCAAATTTACATAATTTTCTTCTCATACAATTTTTTTTAAAAAAATATGTTTATAAAGTTGTTTTAGTCTCGGTAATTTCTTATTTTTGTCGTAACATTATGTTGTCTGGGGGTCCTTATGCTTTCTAAATATATTCCGTCTCACTTTACACAGATCTATACCGATGTTAAAAAGAAAGGCTTTGTCAAAGTCGAAGGTTCTGTAATGTTCGCTGACCTTTCCGGTTTTACGAACATGTCCGAAAAATTGACCGCAAAGGGCAAAGAAGGTTCTGAGGAAGTTTCCAGGATCATTAATGAGGTTTTTGAAGACATGATCACCATTATCACTCACGCAGGCGGCTCCGTTTACAAGTTCGGTGGAGACGCGGTTACCGTATTTTTCCCGAAATTCGTTGACAGAAATAATGTTGTCAAGACCGCTGTCAGAATGCAGTCGGACATCAAAAAGTTTGAAAATATCAACACAATAGCCGGCAGGTGCTCTGTCAGAATGAAGATCGGTATTGCTTACGGAAGGTCTGTTGTCGGAATGGTCGGAGACAGGATCAGGCAATATTTTATCGCCGGAGACACACTTGATACAGCTTGCGAATGCGAGCATAATGCGGATAAGGGAGAGATCATTGTCTCTGCAGAAATGGTGAAGAGCGAAATGAAAGATCATTATGCAGGCAAAGGCAAATTTTTAAAAGTGAAAAGCAAAAAGATCAGTTTAAGTAAGGACAGAAGATTTAGAAAGCAGGGATCGACTGCGGATAAAGAATGGTTCAGCAACTTTATTGATAAGGAGCTTGCGGTAAGAGAAGAAGCAGGTGCATTAGAAAAAGGGGAACTTCGTAATTGCGCAGTCGTTTTTCTCAATTTTACGGGTATCAACTATGATGAGGACTTTAATTATGATTTGCTTAATGATTTCTATACCCTTACAGCAGCAACGGTAAAAAAATATCAGGGCTTTATTAACAAGATCGATATGGGAGACAAGGGAAACAAGATCATCGCTCTGTTCGGTGCACCTGTTTCTACTGAAAAAAACGAGGAATTTGCTTTAAGAGCCGTTCAGGAGATAAGAACGAATAAGCCTTCAGATATCGATATTAAAGTAGGGGTGAACAACGGTAATATTTATTTCGGCGTTGTCGGAGCCTCACACAGGCGGGAATTTACGGTAATGGGCAACTCGGTGAACCTGAGTGCGCGTCTCATGGCTTGCTCCGGTATAAATGAGATCATAAT
>JAWOER010000261.1:0-6468 GCA_046482655.1 Candidatus Delongbacteria bacterium
AACTTGTCTTTATTGATGCCTCCCATTCTTATGAAGGGACTATACGACAACCGCGTTTATGAACCATTTGGCGGATTCAAGCTTTTTTCTTACATAATCCTTTGCCCCGGCGTCAGGATTTTTGGAAAGGTATATCTGTTCGAACTTTTTGTTTATATAAAGATTTGGTATCGTGGAGTTGTTTAGTATGATCTCGAATCTTCCATCTACCTCTCTGACAATAAAATCCGGAGTGATGGACATATTATCATCCTCCTGTTCCCACAATTCGGCAACTCTGGATGATCCGGGTTTTGGATTTAATGTGCGGATCTCATCTAATACTTCCTGCATCTGCTCGCGGGATATACCGGTATTCTTCATGATATTAGAGTACCTTTTATTTACCAGATCATCATAATGATCCCTGAGCACGATATATGTGTCTTCCAAGTACAGATCTCTGGATTTTAGCTGGACGATCAGGCATTCTCTTGTGTTTCTCGAACCTATGCCGGCGGGCTCCAGATTCTGAATGACTTTCAGGATACGGTGTATGGTCTTATCGGTCGTTTTGGGAAATTCAGATCTGATCAGATCAAAATCGGCGGTAAAAAAACCGTCCTTATCGAGATTGTCTATTATATACCCGGCGATCTCGGTCTCGGTTTGTCCAAACAAAACTTCCTGAGCCTGTTCGTGCAGAGAATCCCGGAGGGTTCTGTGGTAAGCCTGCTGGAATTCTCTTTCATCCTCGCCGGAGGAAACTGAATAAGCATCGTCGTAATCAGAAAATGTTTTTACCAGCTCCATAAAATCCTGTTCACTCTCATCACTGCTATCCTGATCCTCATTATCAACCTGCTCGGCGGTTTCGATACCGTCGTTGGATTCCAGCAGGGGGTTATCCTCGATCTCTTCCCGTATCCTTTCTTCGAGCTGCAGTAGCGGAAGCTCAAGGAGTGAGGATCTCAGAATTACGGCCGGTTCCAGCCTGGTTTCATGTTTTGTTTTGATATTTAACGATTGTTTAAGCATAATATTACCCCAATTCGGTTTCGGGACGGTGAAGTTTAAAATTCTGCCCCAGATACATTTTTCTGGCATTAGGATCGTTGGCCAAAAATTCAGAAGAGCCCTCTATCATGATCCTGCCGTCAAAAAGTATATAGGCCCTGTCCGTTATTTTTAAAGTCTCGTAAACATTGTGATCTGTAATGAGCACACCGATCCCTCTTTTTTTGAGGCCCACGACTATACTCTGGATCGATTCGATCGTTACAGGGTCCACGCCGGCAAAAGGTTCGTCCAGAAGTATGAAATCGGGATCTGTGACAAGCGATCGGGTAATCTCGACTCTTCTTCTTTCTCCCCCGCTCAGGGAGTAGCCTTTATTCTTTCTTATATGCTTGATCTTGAGTTCATCGAGAAGATGCTCCAGTCTTTCGTTTCTTTTCTTTTTGTCCGGTTCCACCCACTGAAGAATGGCCATAATATTGTCCTCTACAGAAAGTTTTCTGAAAACGGAAGCTTCCTGAGGAAGATATCCGAGACCGTTCCTCGCCCTCTTATACATAGGCATCTTTGCAACATTTTTACCGTTAAGAAAAACCTTGCCGGAATTAGGCTTGATCATTCCCGTCAACATATAGAAAGTGGTGGTTTTGCCTGCACCGTTCGGACCGAGAAGACCCACGATCTCCCCTTTTTGTAAAGATATGGATACAGAGCTGACGACTTCTTTTTTCCCGTATATCTTTTTTAGGCCCTCAGCCCGCAGTGTGTGTTCCATTGTTTCTACTTCCTGATCTTTTTTACACCTTTCAGTTTTAACCTTTCGGGAAAATACGAGCCCTCGCAGCCGCCCTCTATCGCGGCATTCTCGATCTCCCCGTTTTTGAAGCTGATCGTCAGCCTTTCCCCCAAAAGATAATTTGATCCATTACTCGGACCATCATCGTCTTCTCTTGCAAAATACAAACTTTCTGCTTCTTTTGAAACAATTATTTTTGAAATCTGTTTATCTGTGAACCAGATATCCATAAGTTTCCCCTTAAGCATATTCATCTCTTCGGGAAAATTTTTATTCGGTACAGAGGTGTATAGCGGCCTGCCGTAAACAGTTCCCTTTTCGGGGAAAGGATCATCAGGAAGAATATTCAGTTTTACAGAATCTCCTGTTATTGTATGATGCCGGTATGTTATTTCCGGATCGTTATGGAATTTCAGGATATTTTTATCCTCATAATATTCTGCAGAACCGGATATGATCCTGAGCTCTCCGTGTCGGATATTAATGCCTCCGTCGGCTCTTCCTTTTCCGTTTCTTTCTGAATAATCCATGTTGTCTGCATCAAAAAAGATTGTATCTTTTTCTGCAGTGTCTTTCTGCCGGAAACGGCAATTTGAATTCGTCTGAATATCAAGAGGGTCGAAAAAAAATATTCCCTGATCTGCCGAGAATACTGCTTTTTTTTCTGTTTCCAGATCTTTTGCATGTTCGTCTATCTTTGCAGGATCAATATCTTTGAAAGAATAAAAAGGCTCGGCAAACTCTCTTGCCAGGATACGGAATTTTTGCCTGATATCGAGCTTTTGCGTGCGGGAATTGTATAAGAGCACTTTCGTATGCAGTTTGTAATATCTTAGAGAATCTATATACAGCACACTGTCAACTGTTGAGGAGGAAAATGTTTCATCTTTTGTACTATACATGAGCTTTTTGCAAAAAAGAGCGGAAGGATGTTCATAATATCTCGCTGTCACAGAGTCTGCAACGGTAATTCTGTTGTCCAATTCGTTCAGGGAGGCTTCGTTCCCGGTTATATAAAGATCCTTCTCCGATATTATAATGTCTCCTCTCAAAAAAGCGAGTCTTCCCCCATGAGTTTTGGACAATGTTGCCCTGTGGGCAAAGATCGTTCTAGAAGTATCGCTGAACTGGATATTTTTAAAAAGTTTAGCCGAGGTCATGTTTTCATTGATAACAGCACTGTCACATTTGACCTTGTATATATCGTATTCAATGTCAACATTTCCATAAATTATCTTTCCTCCTGCAGGGTCCTGTTTTAAAATGTCGGCACTATTAATTTTGAGCAGCGATTGGGAATAAAGGCCTGTTAGGAAGAGGATGGTCAGTATGCAGTAGAATTTTCTGTATATCATTTTCTGTTCATTTCCCTGATTATGACTGCACCCAGAGGAACAGTATGTTTTTCTGTTTTGTGTTCGAAGTTGACCAATTTGCTCATCAGAGGCGCATCTCCGCCCGAAAGAACAATATTTATATCTTTTGATATCTCTGTTCTGAGTTTAGATACAAAGTCGTTACATATCCCCGCGATCCCGTTAAAGATACCCGAACTGATACATTCAGAAGTCGATCTGCCGATCAACGCTCCGGGAGCTCGAATGTCGATCCTGGGAAGTTGAGCAGTTTTTTTTGCCAGTGAATCGATCTGCATATTAATGCCGGGAAATATCATGCCGCCCTCAAATTCACCCTTATCATTTATTATTTCGAATGTCACAGTAGATCCCAAATCAATAATAACAGCATTCCTTTTAAAGGAATTTAAGGCATAGGCAATATTACAGAGTCTGTCGAGTCCGAGTTGATATATATCGGCATACCGGCTTTTCAGATATTTAAAATGATCATGAGCAATGACGAAGGGAACTATGTTCAGAGATCTTTTTATCTCGTGTATTATAAGATCGGTTCTTTGAGGCACGACGGATGCAATTATACAGTCCTCTGGACCCGTGTTGTTGAACCGTTCACTTAAATAAGAAATATCGTACAGACACTCCTCAGTTATAGTGTCATTTGCTATTCTGTATATCTTTGTTAAAGTATTTCCCGCATCTATGACAAAAGACATTAAGCCTCCGGTCTTTTTGCCTTCCTGTCTTTCCACATCGATTCAATATCGTAGAATTCTCTTGTTTCGGGATCAAATATATGGACTACCACATCAACAAAATCCAGAAGTACCCATTTAAGATTTGATACACCTTCATATCCTATAGGTTTTGTCCCCTGTTTTGACAGCTCTTTGCGTATATGGTCCGCAATTGCTTTAATGTGCTGGTCCACAGAGCCCGAAATTATTACAAAATAGTCAAAACTCGTATTCAGATCCCTAAGATCGAGAACAGATATATCAAGTCCCTTTTTTTCCAGAGCGAGTTCTTCAATCTTTTTTGCAAGTGCATAACCTTCCATTTTCTTCCTTAATTTAATATGTATTGTGTGTATAAATAAACCGCCGGTGACGCAAATATGAGGCTGTCAAACCTGTCTAATACGCCTCCGTGTCCGGGTATGATATTTGATGAATCTTTTATTCCCATATCCCTTTTAAGGGCGGATTCGAACAGGTCCCCGATCTGCCCGAAAACCGATATGAGGGCAGACAGGACAAGAGCATCTTTCAGGGTCATACCGGTCTTAAGATCCGTAAAGGTAAACAGCAGGACTCCTGAGATGAGTGCAAACAAAAATCCCGTTATCGAACCTTCTATCGTTTTTTTGGGACTTACCCTTTCAAGCAGTTTATGGGTGGTGAACAGTTTTTTGCAGAGCATTCCGCCAAAATAAGCAAAGGAATCGGTTGCTATGAGTACCGCGTATATAAAACAAAACATCCATGGACTTGTACTTCTGACGGTCCAGATGAGCAGAGACGGGAAAATTCCGCAGTAAACCGCCATTATCAAATATCCGGAAAAGATCCTGGCATATTGATCCTTTGATCTGAAAATATCGACGGTAAAAAGCAGTAACATAATGAACAGTAAGTATTCAAAAGCCACTAAAGGTCCCGCTATCAGATATATAACAGGAATGACCGATATAGTGAACGGTGAAAGCGGATTCAAACTCACCTTTTTATTTTGATACATGACAGATATTTCTTTGCAGCTCAAAAATGAGATAAGAAATATGAGACCCGCAAAATAATTAATCCCGGCAAATGGCGAGTAAAGAATTATCGGGGCGGCTATAACTGCAATAATGATCCGTTTGGCCATCTCACTCATTGAATTTCTCCACTTTTTCTTTTGTTTTTAAGCTGTCCGGGTCTTCAGGTTCTTCCAGTGATGATACAAGGAGTCTGATCTCCGCGCCTTCATAAACGACTTCTTCAGGATCAGGCTTTTGATCGAGAACAGTATTTGGAAGGAAATCCTCGTTTTTAATATAGACCACTTCGCTCAGCTCGAATCCCTGTTTATCGATCGTTTCGGCGGCCTGTTCAAGGATCTTTTCTCTCAGATCGGGAACAATAAATTCTGTCGGGTGTCGTCCCGTGCTTACTACGATAAACAGACTGTCGCCGACACTCACACTGTCGTTTTCCACTAAAGACTGTCCCATTACGACACCTTCGGGAAAGTCGGTGCTGAACTCATACATTATGCTGTCTAAGTATAGTCTGGATTCAGCCACTCTGTACTGGGCATCCCGGGGTGAAAGCCCGATCAGGTTCGGAACGATTACCGGTAGAGCACCGGTGGATACGGTCACGAAGACATTCCTGCCCAGTTTACTCTCGGATCCGGGTTTGGGATACTGCGCAAGGACTCTGCCTGCCGGATTATCATAATCCGTCTTTTGGGTTATTTCGTCCGAAAGAACAAATCCTTCAGATTTCAATATGCCTTTCGCCTGCTCAATATTGTATCCTCTAATATCCGGGACAGGATATTCTTCGCCGGTTCTTGCATATTCGGGCATGATTATTTTATCGAACACGAGAAATCCGGAAAGCAGAAGTGATGACACTATTATCGCGGAAAGTATAACTGCGGCAGATATTTTTTTGATATCTTTATTTTTATTTGACTTTTTTTTCATCTAGTTTTGCTCCGATCGTCTTATATAATAATCGTATTTTTCTCTGTCAAAGAATTTTTGCAGATAAGTGTGTTTTATAAGTATGTCATTCACAGGTTCGTCATTTTCATCTGTTGCAGATTCTGATATTTTTTTTACGGTTTCAAAACCTTCGGCCACCCGCCCGAAAACAGTGTACTCCCCGTCCAGTTCAGGCTGAGGTTTTAGAGATATATAAAACTCATAACTGTCGGATCGTTTAGCAGGGTTTATATCATTGCTCATCCTTGCTGCCGCAAGAGCACCTTTAAAATGTATTTTTTCTATTTCGGGATCAATAGAAGAATATGGCGTGTCTTCATCTCTACCGGCTTGTATAATAAAACCGGGTACGATCCTGTGAAAGGATTTGTCTTCGTAATATCCCGAGCTTACCAGATCTTTGAAATTCTTTACATGTTCGGGGGCTGATTTTTTAAAAAATGTCAGGGTGAATGAACCTGAATCTGTTTCAAAAACTGCAGATTCTGTATAAAAATCCTCTCGGCTTTTTTTAAACTCTCCGGCAAGTGATAAGACCGCCAAAAATAATATTATAATAATAACATTCTTCACAGTCAGAAAAATACACATTTTATTAGCTT
>JAWOER010000130.1:0-4974 GCA_046482655.1 Candidatus Delongbacteria bacterium
TTTTTAGCCATTTCAAGCCTCCAAATATTTTTTAATTGTACTTATCAGCTCGTTAAGGTCAACTGGTTTTTGAAGTATTGTTTTTATGTTAAGTTGATTTACATCGAGAATATTTGCTGTGGCTTTAGCAATAGACGAACATAAGATAACCGGTATTGACAGTCCTTTTTCCCGTAGCCCGTTAAGAAAGACAAATCCAGAATCCGGTTTTTCCATCATGATGTCTAAAACTATCAGGTCAGGCTGCTTTTTCAACACCATTTTGATACCGTACTCTCCGTTCTGGGCATACGAAACACTAAACCCGCTCGTCTCGATCATATCTTTATAAGAATTAACTATATCAATATCGTCACCAACAATCATAATTGACGGTTGTTTGTTGGTTTTGCGTGTTTTGGTGTCTCTTATGATCTTTGCGAAATATGAAGCTTTTTCAATCGAAGCTGTGATATCAGTCTGCTCGAGAAATACTTCTGTGGGCAGATTTAATGGTGTTGTAGTAAAATTAACGACTGAAATTATACCGGCGGAAACCATTTCATCCGCGATGCCTTTTGCGCTTTTTCCCGATGTCGATATAATACCTATTGTTATCCCCTGTTTGCTAATGATCTCCTTGAGAACACTGACATGATAGCACGGTATTCCGTTAAAAGTTTTACCGACGATCTTCTGATCAATGTCAAAAAGAGCTGTTATGGTTAGCTTTTCGCTTTTATCGGAGAAAAAATTTACAAGAGCTTTTCCGAGATTACCGACACCGACCATACATATCTTCATACCTTCTTTCGAGTCGAGTATGCTGTCCATGCTCTTGAGCACCCCTTTGATCTCATAACCTTTGCGGTTATTTCCCGAATATCCGATATACATCAGATCTCTTCTTACCTGAACTGAAGTGACATTTGCCATCAGAGCAAGATCATGAGAGTAAAAAAACTCCACTTTATCAGACTGAAGTCTTCTGATCAGACGCCTGTAAACACAAAGTCTTTCAACCGTTCTTTCGTTAATCGTTTCCATTTAATTTTTTTCCTTCTATTTTAAAACAACAGTAAAAAACAATTTCATCCTTAGCTTAGTAGTACTTTGTTTGTTTTGTTTTCTAACTGTTACAGATTTAACAAATAAAAGATCTAAAGTCAAGCTTTTTTTGCGAAATGCTGCAAAAAACTGAAGAATTTTGACGGATTTTTTAGATAAAAGGATAAAATCCGAGATCTTTTGATAAACATCTCAGCTTTGAAAGCGTTACGGGATAATTCCATTTTATCGTAGTGTCGCCTCTTGTAAAATAGTAAAATGCATAATTGCCTGCAGACTGCATTATTCTAAGGCATGCGAATATCTTAATTAATCTTATGAATTCTTCGAAATCTGCATTTATGTGTTTTGATGAATTGAAATAAACCTCGGAAAGTTCTTTTTCCATGCCTTCATAATTAATTGTATTTGAACTGTACAAAAAAGATGCGAGGTCGTAGTAGAACGAGCCTCTTCTCCCCGACTGAAAGTCTATAAAATAGAGCTCATTATTTTTGAACATGATGTTTCGGCTCTGAAAATCCCTGTACATGAAAAAATCTTTCTTCTGCCTGTCTGCCTCTGATATTATTTTTTCTCTAAATGCGGCAAATTTTGCAGGATCATAATTTTTATGATACTTTTTCAGAAAATATTCTTCAAAACGGCTTATATCTTTTTCCATCGCGTGACTGTCAAAGACAAGCCCCTGATAACATTTTGAATAATCGATTTCATTGTACATAACGGTCTGAATCTTCCAAAGCAGGCTTATTATCCGGCTGTAAATATTTTTTACATCAGAAATGTCACCGGCAGCCACCCTTTGATAGCAGTACGACTTTACGGTCATATCGCCGAGATCCTCTATAAAATAAGTGTTTCTATCATCTGAAACAGCTATAAATGCAGGAACTTTAAAACCAGCTCTTTCGAAAGAATCCCTGAAACTCAAGAAAGCATCATTTTCAGCTGTATTATCGCTTATCACAGCTATGAAGGTACCGCTTTTATGCGAAACTCTATATATCTTTCTTTCAGAATAATCGCCTTTCAGTCTCGTGATCTCAGGATGGTTATATCCCTCATCCCGGCATAATTTCAGAATATCTTTCATTTGTAAAGCTTCGTCAGGATATTATTTCTTTCATTAATATATATTATTCCCAAATCATCACTGACTTTTACTTCATCAGATATCCCTACACCCTGAATATAGATGATCTTTTCATCATCTTCAAGACAGAACATGCTTTCTCTCAAAGATTTCGGTACCTTTTTATCGCTTAGAACTTTGGAAACTTTCACTTTGTTTTTCTTTCCGAAAGGTACGAAATGATCTGAAGGCATCACTTTTCTGATCTTAACATTACCGCATATCTTTGCCTCATCGAAAAAAAACGGCGATTTTCTATTCTTACTCAGGGTTACCTTAAGCGGATTTTCATAATCCTTGAAATTCAAGATCAAAATATTGTTCTGATGAACAGAAACTGAATAATCGTCCGTTTGAAAAACCGCACTCTCACCTTTAGAAATTCCGTCAAGAATTATTCCGGTTTTTATCCTGTCGGGATTATAAATAGAGCCTGATAATTTCAAAGCCCTCTGAAGTGCTGCTTTTTTTAGAGCGGGCTGAAGTTTTATAAAGCTGTTCAGCTTTGTAATCGACAATCCCTGACAATTTCTTATCATTTTTTTCGATTCGCGCCCGACAATTTCTTCGATCAGTTCGCCTGCCTCTCTTACGGATTCGGAAAAACCGTTGAGAGATCCTGAAATTTCTCTGTTAAGTTCTTTCTTTATAAGAGGAAAAATAACATTTCTGATCTTATTTCTGCTGAAATCATTTTTCATATTTGAGGAATCTGTTATGTAGGGAACTTCATTGTCTTTGGCATATTGAAGTATCTGATCTTTACTGAAACAAAGCAGAGGTCTTATGAAAAAATCCCTGACCTTCCTTATACCGCCTGCCCCCTCAAGGCCGCTTCCCCTTAAAATATTGAAAAATACAGTTTCGGCGTTATCGTCTGCGTGGTGACCCTGAGCTATGTAATCGAATTTTTCCGAAATATGCGCGTAATGTTCATACCTGAGGTTTCTTGCAGCAGTTTCCAGTGTAACTTTAGAAGTAATGTATTTCTTTACATTCAGCTTTATTTTCAGCATTTTAAATCCGTAATTACGACAGACATCAGACACAAATTCTTCTTCTGCCGCTGATTCATTCCCTCTCAGATCGTGGTTAAAATATACAACTGAAGGCTCAGAGATAAGTCCATCAGTATAAAGCCTGTTGGTCAGATGCAGAAGAACGCCCGAATCTGCTCCTCCGCTGAACGAAACTGCGATCTTTAAGTCCGGCCTGTAATTTTTAAGTCCGAGTATGAATTTCTTTACATTTTCGTACATCAGATCATCTTGAAAAGATCAGCTTGCCTTTTTTGCTGACTGTTTTTCCGTCGTTGAATTTTGCTCTCAGAACATACAAGTACACCCCGTTGGCGGGAATATCGCCGTCAGCATCTTTTCCGTCCCAGTAAACGGACTGGAACTGGGTGATCTGACCGATAGAACTGTTTATAGTCTTGACTTTTCTCCCGTTTATGGTGTAAACAGTGACTGAATAAGATGAAAGTTCAATGGGATTATTGATGGTGAAACCGAAAGTCGAACCTTTGCTTTTGACGGGATTTGGATGATTTAAAAGGTTTCCTATCCATTTTTCGTCTTTTGAATCCTCATCGACCACCTCAAAAGTCACGGTTTTTTCATTATAGTTGTTAAAGGTGTCCCATGCAGAAACTTTTACAGTGTGCTGACCTTTTGCAAGTCCGACGATCTGATAGGATGCAAATCCTTTTTTGTAAGTGTCTGTCTCATAAGTAAAGTATGGTGTAATATCGATTCTTTCAGAATTGATCTCCATCATTATCTTGTGCCCGAGCCCTCCACTGGTATTTATACCGTTCTCGTCTGATATTTCCGAAATTATTAAAGGGTCCTGACTTATTGGATCTCCTTCCATATAGTTCGGATTATCGAACAATATTCTGATATCGGGCGGTATAGAATCTTTCAAGGCTGTTTCTGACTCGCCTCTGATGGAAACATTGCCTATTGAACCCGTGTACTCGTTTTTAAGATCATCATATCCATAAAAGATTATTTTGGCCTTATTTTCTCCATACGACATATCTTTCGGCAAAATGAATCCTGCCCGGGAAACACCACGGTTAATTGTACTTTGAGCAGATAAAATCACCTTACCGGGCAGATCATAAACGAGAGGGTCATCATCATCATCCCAGTGAACCTGATTAAAATAGCTTTTTTCTACTTTTGAATCAATTATCACAGTATTCATCAGTCCGTTCATCTCGTCTGCATTACCTTCAAGAGTAGATCTTATTGAATCAGGCCTGAGAGTAGTCAGCTCGACAGAATCTTCTGAATCAACAGCTTCTTGGTCGTCAAAGAAAACCAGAGCCGGATCACCTTTGAGCATATAGGCGGCGCTATTGATTGAAGAATACAGAAGTTTGCCGTGCATTAAAGCTTTCCCTATTGTCAGTTTGTTCAACGGATCTGAAAAAGCTGATGAAAATATCTTGGTTACCAACATCATATTTGAGTACGAAAACACAGGGGCCACGCTGTTTATTAAACCTATGCTGCCTTTATTTGGAGATAAAAGCATCTGTTCTGCAAGAAATTTCGAATCGGGATCATTAAATACGCCAAATGAGCAGGTCGCACCGATCATATAAAAATATTTCGCAGGATTATTGACCTTTGCAAATGCTGCAGGAGTAAAAGCCCTTTCGTGCGATAACTGCATAGGCGCCCCGTGTCCCACATAAAGAAAAAGATTGACACCGGAATTCAGCTTTCTGATTATATCTTCCTGCGCTTTATGTTTCAAAAGTAACCCCGTGGAAGCAG
>JAWOER010000225.1:0-6504 GCA_046482655.1 Candidatus Delongbacteria bacterium
AATAAAGAAGACATACTTAGAACATCAAAAGAGGCGGCGTATAAAGCAGGAACGGTCATAAAAGGATCAAAAGCTTTATCTGTAAAAGCCAAATCATATTCAGATTATGTAACAGAGGTCGATATCAAGTGCCAGAATATAATTAAAAATATTATTTTTCAAAAATTTCCCGATCATGTTTTTCTTGCCGAAGAGGACGGAAAAAGTTTTTATCCCGGCCAAAATATGTGGATCATTGATCCTTTGGACGGTACTACCAATTTTATTCAAAAATTAAAGCACAGTTCAGTTTCTGTGGCTTATTACAACGGCGGAAAGATCATGACAGGAGTGATCTACGATCCTTATAGAGATGAAATGTTCTCTGCAATAAGAGGGCAAGGTGCTTTTTTGAATGGTAAAAAAATATCAGTCTCGGCAAAAAAAGAAATGAGCAGTTGTATTTTCGCAACCGGTATGCCTTTTAAGTCTTTGGAAAAGGCAGGATCCTATTTTGAATGCCTGAAAGAACTGCTCCGTAATTGTGCAGGTATAAGAAGAATGGGCAGCGCCGCTTTGGATTTGGCATATACCGCATGCGGAAGATTTGACGGATTCTTTGAAGGATGGCTTTCATCCTGGGATATTGCGGCCGGCGCTTTAATAGTTGAAGAAGCGGGAGGCCGCATAAAAGATTTTGCCGGTGATCAGGACTACCTTGCCAACGGATCCGTCATTGCCGGCGGGACAGGTATATTTGATGAGTTTTACGAAATTATTAACACGAATCTGAAGGATGAAATTTAATGTTCGACAGGATCGCCAAATATTATGATCTTATAACGGGTCCTTTTGATTATAGAGAACTGGCGGATTGTTTAGATGATCTTATCATTTTAAGCGGCGGGAAAAGAACGGATCTTTTGGATCTGGGATGCGGCACTTCAGAAGAACTGACATATTTTTCTCAGCTCGGTTATAAAATAAGCGGGGTAGATATCTCTCATCCGATGATAGATATTTCAAAAAACAAACTTCCTGAGGGGCATTTTGAAGTACAGGATATGAAAGAATTTTCTTTTGAAAAAAAATTCGATAATATTATTTCTGTTTTCGATACTGTAAATTACCTGACAGAACCTGAAGATCTTCTAAAATGTTTTAAAAATGTAAATAGGGTTCTTAATATCGGCGGTTTGTTTTTGTTCGATTTCAATTCTGTACATGGCCTTATTAATGACTGGGAAGGAGTAAAGATCGAAGAGACTGAGGATTTCTTTATTTCTTACGATTCTCAATTTGACAAAGATACCAAGGTTCTTGAATGTAAAATGAAGTTCTTTATAAAAGAAAAGGACGGCAGGTTCATTACTTTCGACGAGACTCACCACGAAAGGGGGTATTCTGCGGATGAAATTGCAGAATTGTTAAAAGAAAGCGGCTTAAAGATCAAAAAGATTTTACCTTTTCTAAGCAGAACAGAGACGCGGAACAAAAAATTGAACCGGTATCAGGTCGTGGCACAAAAAAAAGGAGAAATATAATATGAGTTCAAATTACATGATCTTAAAATTCATTCTTCCCCCGTTGGTGGGCGCGGTAATCGGATTATTAACAAATTATCTTGCAATAAGAATGCTCTTCAGACCATTTAAAGAAGTCAGGTTTTGGGGGTTTAGACTACCTTTTACTCCCGGCGTTATTCCCAAGCAGCACCAGAAGCTGGCCGAAAAAATCGCATCTACTGTAGGAGAACATCTTGTAACCAACGAGTCTATACATGAACTTTTTAAAAAAGATTCCGTTAAAAAAAAGATCGCGGCTGCTCTCGAGAATATGTACGGACAATTCGGGATACTGTCTTCTTTTATCACACCCGATATAAAACAGATGATCTCGGAAAAGGTGATCGAAATGATGGATACCGAGCTTCCTGAGGTTATAGAGGAGCTTGATATCAAAACAACTGTTTTCGAAAAGGTCAGAGCTTTTTCGCTAAGAAAACTGGAAGAAATTATATTGAGCGTTACAAAAACCCAGCTTGCCTATGTTACCTATTTCGGAGCAGTTCTCGGATTTATCATAGGTTGTGTTCAACTGTTAATATTTGTAATTTAGAAAATTTGAGGTATTCCATGAGCAGATCAAAAAAAAGCAGAAAGACAAAACAGACACATGCAGGATTTTTTGCCAGGCTTTTCGATATTTTAACAGCACTGGTAATTATTGGTATTGCCGTTATTGTAATATATTTCCTTGTGTTTCATGACCCGGAAGAGTCAGACTTAAATAAAGATATGACTGTGACCGATCAATTTGGAGAAAGAGAAATATATTCGGGCGACAGCAAAGATAAGCCGAAAGACGATGTGATAGATCATGAGGCTGACGAGCTTGAGCGTGAAAAGATACACAGCGATATTTATGAGGATGATGAACTTATTGCTCAGCATAATGAGGAACTGCTCTCAAATATTACGCAAGACCGTTCCGAAAGCTCCGGTTCATTTTCGGCAGGATATTTTCGGTCGATCGATAAATGGTCGTCCGAGTATGAGGGATTGAAGCTCGAAAGAGGAGCAGATCCCGATAAAGATGATGCCACGGACAATTCACATCTCATTTGCTCGATATGGGAAAATTCCGCTGTAGAGAACGGTATGTACTTTAAAGGTTATATGACGACCCGCGATATATTGAAACATATTGTTCCTGTGAAAAAGGAAGAACTTCGTAACGGAGATCTAATTGTGCTCAAAGACGGCATGATCGGAATGGTAGTCCGGCACAAATCCCCGGCAGATTTTAAGCTTGCATATGCGTCGGGATATGAGGGAAAAGTAATTCTGGTCGATCACGAAAAGCTACAGTATTATTGGTTCAAACCCGAGAATTTTAAGGGATACTTTAGAATAAGCAGCGAAATACTCAATTGAAAAAAAAAAGAATAATATTTGCGGTCTTTGATGATCTGCATCATGAATACAGGGGCTTTAAAGTAGCGAAGACTTTCTCGAAAGCAGGATTCGATGTTCTTGTTATCGGGGTCAGATATGACGACAAAACTGTACAAGGGTGGGACAATATTCCCTTCAGGAGAATCCGCCTGTCAAACCGTTTACCTCTGAGTATTCAAATGATATATTTTTGGGCAATTCTCCTTGTTCATCTCATCTTTAGGAGTGCCGACAGATTTTACAGCCACGACATATTTCCCCTTTTATCTGTTTTTACAGCCTCTGTTATCAAAAGAAAGCCCTATGTTTACGATGCTCATGAGTTCTGGCACGGCAATTCTCAAATACTCAACAGGCCTTTGAGGAAAATTTTTTGGACAACATACGAAAAAATATTTATAAAGCAGGCATACAGGGTTATTACAGTTTCAGATCCGATTGCCGCTGAACTCAAAAAAATATATGACCTTAATGAAGTTGGGGTCTTTACCAATCTTCCTCTAAGAAAAAAGATACCTTCAGACAGGTCTCTAATACATAAGATGTTAAATTTAGCCCCCGATTGTAAAATCGTACTCTACCAGGGTCGTTTTTTAATAAATAACGGCCTGGACACTGTTATCGGATCATTTGCAGGCGTTGCAGCCGATGCCGTACTCGTATTAATAGGGGAGGGAAGTGAAAAAGAAAAACTTAAAAAGACCGCCGAAAAAAACAATATTTCCAACAGGGTCTTTTTTATCGGTCCCTTTGATCACAGTGAACTGATAAAATATACAGTTTGTGCCGACATCGGATTATGTCTAATAAAAAATTACGGGAAAAGCTTTTACTATTCGACCCCGAATAAGATGTTTGAGTTCATTCAGGCAAATATTCCCCAAATAGCTTCAGATTTTCCCGAAATATCCAAATATGTCAGAGGTTATAATGTAGGCTATGTTACAGATCCTGAAGATAAAGAAAAGATATCAGCAACTATCGATCTTTTACTGAACAGCACAAAGATAACAGGACAGTTAAGAAAAAATTGTCAGGCGGCATCAAAAATTCTTATCTGGGAAAATATTGAGAGCGACCTGAAGACTTTTTTATCATAATATCATTGTGTAATTTTTTGATGACAATAGAATAAAAATTTCTTATCTTGTTCATCATGTAAAATTTATTAGGAATTCTATTTTGAATGACAGCTATATTAATAAGGTTAATGCAATAACTTTATCCAGGATATTGCTCACAGTACTCGGTGTCATGCTCATCTTCAGCGGTAATATAAAACTGCTGGTTGTTGCATATATAATCATGAGCTTTTCTGAAGTATCTGATATTATTGACGGTTATGTTGCACGCAGAGATAATCTCGTCACGGACCTCGGTAAGATCCTGGACCCTCTTTCTGATTCTATTTCCAGATTTTTCTATTTTTTTGCTTTGGCATACCACGGTCTTTTTCCGATATGGTTCATGGTTTTCTTCTTTTTAAGAGATATTATTGTAGCCTATATCAGGATATTTGCCTCGTTCTCGGGAACGGTAATGAGTGCAAGATTTTCAGGTAAGCTTAAAGGGGGTGTCCAGTTCGCCGGTCAGTATCTTCTGATGTACGCTCTGATGATAAATACGGTTCAGCAGGACGGAAAACTGACAGGCAGGTTTATTTCTATTGCTGTTATTACCGGGATCCTTCTTAATGTAGGGATACTTCTGTATTTTAAAATACGGGGGAACCTGCTTGCTGTTATACTCACCCTGATGCCCGTTCTCTCGCTCATGCTAGTTTCTGTTAACTACATCAATATAACAATAAACTACCTGACCACCTTCATTATAGCGTTTTTTGTTATTTCGGTTACGCTGTTTTCACTTTCAGACTACCTTTTCAGTCTGGTACCGCATGTTAAAAATATCTATAATGTTCTGACAAGTACTATTCTTATACTGCTGATGTTTATTATCTCCCCGTATTTTTTGGATCTGATAAAAAATAAGATAGAGAGCGGCGCACAAAAATCTGTCTGGCAAAGTTATGATATAATTAATATTGAAAAAACTGACGGATTAAAGGTAAGAGGAATAGTCAGTGTTGACAGTCTGGTAATTGTCGCAGCTTCCAGAGCAAAAAAACTCTCAAGGCTCTATGTTTATAAAGACATTTCGGGAGGATCAGAGTTCTTATTTTATCTGGATATGCCCGGTGAAGTAAATAATATAAAAGATATCGAATGTATTGGCGATCATATATATCTGATCGATGACGGACTGAACAAAGTTATTCAGCTGGATAAGCATAAACTGCTGGACGAAGAAAAAGTTTTTGAGACAGGCAGTTATGACACCGGTTTTGCTTCTTCTGCAACACTGGGTGCGGTAAATATCAATTCAAATGATTATATTGTGATCAATGACTATATTTTTTCGGGTCACTTATTCTTTTGCTCTATCCGGGACCTGAGTGTCGGTGAACAGCTGGTGAATCAGGCAAAATTCAAAATCAAGAGCGAGTTTTATATAAAAAATATTTTCAGTGATCAGGGTCAGATGTACCTGCTTGCCAACAAGATAGGTAAAGACCTTATATATATTGTGGATACGGAAAAGGCTGTGTTAAAAGGTAAGCTTCAGGACGGTATATCAAAGATCATAAAAGCTCCCGACAGCGATCTTAAGGGCATCAGCCTTGTTGATGACAGGATAATCACATACGGAAGCAGAAATAAAAAAATATTCATTGAAAAATAGTAAAAGGGAAAACTTTGACCAATAAGATCGTATTTACTGATTTTGACGGGACATACATAAAAGGAGATTCTTATCTGATGTCACTGTTCTTTTTGGGGGGATGGAAAAGGTTTATTCGTAACTCGGGTATTTTTTTACTTTCCGTACTGGAGTATTCCTTCAACTTCATTACGCGTAACGAAGTCAAAAGAAGAAGCTATGAACTAACATATAAGAATTTAAATATTGATGACATAAACATAAATATAGAACGCTTCGTCAAAAAACTCAGGGTCTTTCCGCAAGTCCAAAATAAGATAGAGGAGCTGAAAGCCGAAGGATATAAAATTATTGCTGTCACAGCCTCGCCGGATATTTATATGACATATATTTCACACAGATTCGGTTTTGATGCCTGTATATGTACCGAAACTGAAAGAACAGGCAAAATGCTCACAGGGAAATTAAAGCGAAAGAACTGCAATTACAGTGAAAAAGTAAGGCGTATAAAAGAATCGGACTTTTATACAGAGGATTCGCATATAATTGCTTTGGGAAATTCCAGAGGTGATAAACAAATGCTCGAATTTGCAGATGAATATTATTTTGTAGATACAAAAGGAAACCTAATTAAGGATAAAATGCCATGGTAAAGATCAGTCTTTCCAAATTCAGGAAATATTGTAAAAAAATCAGATCTTTAAAGATCGCTGTAGTAGGTGATGTTATGCTGGATGTTTATTACTGGGGAATAACCAACAGAATATCACCCGAAGCTCCCGTACCCGTAGTGGATGTCTATTCGGAGGAAGTCAAACCCGGTGGCGCGGCAAATGTAGCATTAAAC
>JAWOER010000244.1:0-4593 GCA_046482655.1 Candidatus Delongbacteria bacterium
TATAAACAAAGCGGACGAGGCACTGTACAGGGGCAAAGACAAGGGGAAAAACAGGGTAGTTGTATCCACAGAGGTAGATTAAATATTAAAAGAAAATATATTTATGGCAAAAAACGAAAAATCTTTGAATATGGCGGAGACCACGGATTACAGCAATCTTGAAAGAGAATACAGAACGGGTTTAAATTCCGGGGACAAAAAAACTCTGATCGACTCTCTGATAGGTCTCGGGACTCTGTATTATGAAAAAAATAAGTTTTCCGAATCCGAAAAATCTCTAAAACAAGCACTGGATCATACTAAGGGAAGATACAGGACAAAACTTTCTCTGATATACAGAACTCTCGGTCTTGTGTATTTAAAACTGTTCAGATTAAGAGATTCTGAACAATATTTACAGGAAGCTGTAAAGTTGACTCCTGCCAAAAACAAACGGATCCTTTCCATTGTTTACCACTCTCTTGGCGATACCTACACAAGAATGACAATGAACGATACAGGTCTGGATTATTATTTTAAAGCTCTTAAACTCAGGGAAAAACTGTCGTTATGGACAGGCGTTTCAGAAACTTTGAACAAGATCGGCGGTAATTATTATTTTCAGTGCAAATATAAAGATGCTCTTGAATATATAAGAAAGTCTTTGGATCTTAGAAAAAAAAGAAATGAAAAAAAAGAAAATATTGCAGCCTGCTATAATAATCTTTGTCTCACTCATTTTCAGTTGGCAGAATATGATCTTGCACTGGAATACGGCTTTTTGGCTCTGGATATGTTCAGGGATTCGAAATTGGCAGAAAGCCAGGGAATGGTGTATAATAATCTTGGGCTGGTCTATTTTGAAATGTCTCTGTTTTCAGAAGCGCTTGACTGCCAGTTTAAAGCACTCAAAATAAAGGAAGGTTCCGGTAATGCTCCTTCCATAGCCAATACACTAAGTAATATCGGTATAATACTCACAAGACTTTTCGATCTTGACAGAGCTTTGGAATACTCAAATAAGGCTCTAAAAATAAGAGAGGATATTAATGATCTGCGGGGGATAGCCAATTCCTATAATGACATTGGAAGGATCTACGACAAAAAAAACGATTTTGGAAAAGCTATCGCTTTTTTAAAAGATTCTATCAAGATCAGACGGGAGCAGAACACCCTTTTTGGATTAAGTGTTTCTCTGGAAAATCTGGGCATGATATATTTTAAGCAGAACAAGTACAGCAAAGCGAAAGAACTTCTGTTTGAAGCAAAAAGAATTAATGAAGAAATTGGTGAAAAGAAAGCCATAGCGGGAATTAACAGAAATATATCTAATCTGCACCTCTCGCTTGGAGAGTACAAGGAAGCCTTAGTCTATATAGAAAGATCCTACGATATGGCCAAAGAACTGGGTCTAAAAGATAAACTTAGAGATGCGTATAAAATATTTTCTGAAATTTACAGCAGAAAAAAGAATTACAAAAAGGCACTCCATTATTATACAAAGTATTCAGAAGCTAACGAAGAAGTTCTGAGTATAAAAAAGCAAAATAAGATCAACAGCATTACTGCAGAATATGAGAATTATAAAAACCGGAAAGAAAAAGAAATATATAAGCTTAAGAGCATTGAGCTTGCTAAAATAAATAAGGAACTCAAACGGTCCAGATCTGAGCTTCTGAGATCAAATTTCTCAAAAGACAGATTTTTTAATATTATAGCCCATGATCTTAAGAACCCCTTCTCAATTCTTTATACCACTTCAGAACTTTTGTATGAATATTATAGTGACCTTAATGAGAAAAAGCAAAGAGAATATATTAATACGATCAATCTTTCCACAAAGCATTTGCTGAAACTGGTGGAGAATCTCTTGGAATGGTCAAGGTCCCAAAGCGGATTAAAACAGTTCAATCCCCAAAGATTTAATTTTTCGGAAAGTTTAAACAACTGTATCGAACTGCTTAACCCGAACCTTCAAATAAAAGACATAAAGTTACATACTATGATCAGACCGGATCTTTTTATACATGCAGATAAGAACATGATAAAGACGGTGGTAAGAAATTATATGACAAATGCCATCAAGTTCACCAATACCGGAGGAAACATCTCTATCAAAGCCAAGACAGAGAGAGGGAAATTCTTTTTTTATGTAAGTGACGACGGAGTAGGAGTAAGAAAAAAAGATATTCCGAAGTTATTCGTTATAGATAAGCACTTTGTAACGAACGGTACATCTAACGAAAAAGGTACAGGTCTCGGGCTTTTGCTTTGTAAAGAGTTCGTAGAAAAACACGACGGCGAGGTTTATGTGGAAAGCAGGTTCAAAAAGGGCAGCACATTCGGATTCAGCATCCCGTTAAAATAAGATTATTTTTTATCGTCCCCTTTTTCGGGTTTAACAAAATCTTCCAACCCTTTATGCTTTTTTACGGCTTCCTCTTTTTGAGATGCACTTGAGCGTCTTTTTTCTTTCTGTCTTTCCATAAATTCAATTGGGTTTTTCATGCTCTTAAGATAAATATGCAGATCGAAGAACACATCATTCGTTCCGTTCCCCAGTATTCCGTATGCGATTCTTTGGGATTTGGGTGAAATATATTTATCCGGCATTTTGTGGAGGACGGGTAAGGCATAGAGAAATGTAAATATTAGAGAATATATGATCATAGTTTTAAATACAGAAAAAATATAAGTAAGGACCCTGCCCGTTGTTTTGGGCACTTTTTTCCCGAATTCCACTATCCTGTTGCCTACCAGAGAATTATAAATAAAATAGGCGATCAAAGCCGCAACAATATAGGATGCATACACAGAAAGATGCCTGTTGTTAACAAAATTGTGCATTATTCCGTTAAGAGGACGGTAAGCGATACCTGCAGCTCTAACAATAACAAGGAAGGCTATACTGAAACTCATATCTTCTGTGCATCCTTTTAAAGAAGATCTTGATAATGTTACGAGTATCATGATAATCAGCAACAGATCAAATATCATTTATTTCTCCTACTATACTTAATAAAAGTGCCGTGCTCTTTAACAAACTGTAAAATATGTCAATTCTCTGTTTATGTCAAGTACAGAAAAAATAATTTTATTATTTCTCTATCATAAAAGTGGCGGGTCCGTCATTTGTCAGGTTTACTTCCATGTGGGATCCGAATCTTCCTTCAGAGATCCTTAATCCGCTTTTTTGTAATTCGGAAACAAAAGAGTTGAATAGAGTTTTTGCCATTTGGGGCTCGGCAGAATCAGAAAATCCGGGCCTTCTTCCCTTTTTTGTATCTGCGTACAAAGTAAATTGGGAGACAACAGCGATATCGCCCTCTATATCATTCACAGAAAGGTTCATTTTGCCGTGTACATCTTCAAATATTCTTAGATTCAGAACTTTATCCGCACAGTAAGGAATGACATTTTCATCGTCAGAAACAGAAATTCCCACGAACAGAAGCAGGCCCCGGCCAGAAGTTGAATGTGTAATGCCGTCGATCCTTATACTGGTACCGGCAACTCTCTGCAGCAAAATTCTCATAATTTATTCCTTGCGTTTTTTGACTTGAGTTACGATAATATTAGAATTTAAGAAAAGAAGAAGGAGAAGTAAAGATGTTTAAAAAAAAGATAGAAGCAATTGAAATGAATACAGAGATCTTCAGACTATGGAAAAAACAGTGGCTGTTATTAACTTCGGGAAGTTATGAAAGATCTGATTTTAACAGCATGACCGTGGCATGGGGGAGTATGGGAGTAATGTGGAATAAGATTTTTGTACAGATCGTTGTAAGACCGACCAGATACACAGACGAATTTTTAAAAAAATATGATTCATTCACACTTACGGCATTTCCCGATAAATATAGGGAAAAACTGAAATATTTGGGCACAGTGAGCGGAAGGGATGAGGATAAGATCAAAGTATCTGAACTTACACCTGTCAGTTCAAAAACGGTCAGCAGTCCCGGTTTTGAAGAATCTGAGCTTACTCTTGAATGCCGGAAGATCTATACTTCAAGATTTTTATCAGAAGAGTTTATTGACCCCGAAATAGAGAATTGTTATTCCGCGAACGATTATCATAATATTTATTTCGGTGAAGTGCTTTATGTAGAGGGTACAGAAAAGTTTATTAAAAATTAGCAGATCTGTTTTTTGAACTTGACTAAACGCTTGTATTTGTTTACTTTTACCCTTTCCTAAGCATAGAGAAGGTTAGGGTTCAGGCAGGAAAAGTGAAGCTTATGTTGGAAAATATTAAAATATTAGATGAAATTAATTAAAAAGACCGCCTTGAAGGCGGTCTTTTGCTTAAAAAAAAGAGGATGTTAATATGGATAAGATAACAGGTACGGGTCTAACATTTGATGATATTTTACTGCTGCCGAAAAAAAGTTCAATAGTACCTTCCGCAGCATCAACAAAAACTTCATTGACCCGCAACATAAAGCTTAATCTGCCGATCATTTCTGCTGCAATGGATACTGTTTCTGAGTCTCAAATGGGCATAGCAATGGCAAGAGAGGGAGGAATAGCGGTTATTCATAAAAATATGCCCCCGGAAGTTCAGGCTGCAGAAGTTGACAGGGTAAAAAGATCTGAAAGCGAAATGATAAC
>JAWOER010000265.1:0-9592 GCA_046482655.1 Candidatus Delongbacteria bacterium
ACCAGCCGAGGATCGGGAACGTGTGGATCCTGGTAGATGTGGTCGATGCGCTGGGTATTGAACGAGGACGCCCGGCGCTTGATGCCATGGACTTCATAGCCCTTGGCCAGAAGAAATTCGGAGAGATACGCCCCATCCTGCCCGGTAATACCGGTAATCAATGCAGTCTTACCCATAAAATTAAACTCGCCCCTGAAACAAAATCAAAAATGAAAACTCAAAACCGTCGCTCTTAATCGCCTTTGAATTACCGGAAACCCTAAACCCTAAACCTTAAACCTGGCGGTAAACCGGTGAAAAATTCTCCCGTCAGTCAGAATGACAGGTTGTATATTAATGGAAGAGTACTAAATTTTGATATAGAGAACAAGGTCGTCGAGTCCTCAAAGTTCAGCTTCAGTTCTTTTATAGTCCGCGGGCTTAAACACCTGTTTAATGATAAAAGCGTCGGTCTAGATGATATCAGCTTTGAAATGGAACACGGTGATCTTGTTGCCATCATGGGACCGAGCGGATGCGGCAAATCTACCCTGCTCAATGTTATAAACGGCTACCAGAAACCTCAGTCGGGCGATGTGGTACTGGATAATTTTGATCTGCACAGAAATTATGCATTTTTAAAAAATTTTATGGGGTTCGTTCCGCAGGATGATCTTTTGTTCGACAATCTGACCGTTTATGAGAACCTGTATTATAATGCAAAATTACGGTATCCGGGCAAACAGAATAAAGTGCTTAAGGCCCTTGTTAACAAGGTGCTCAAAGACATCGGTCTTTCTGATAAAAAAGACAGTAAGGTGGGAAATCCGCTGGACAAAACTCTGAGCGGCGGACAGAGGAAAAGGCTGAATATCGGACTTGAATTACTGTCCGATTCGGAAGTACTGTTGCTGGATGAGCCCACCTCCGGTCTGTCCTCAAAAGACTCCGAAAAGATCATTGAGCTTCTTAAATCTATCTCTCTTGACGGTAAGATCGTTTATGTAATCATTCATCAGCCAAGTTCAAAGATATACAAGATATTTGATAAAGTCATAGTTTTGGACAAGGGTGGTAAACTTGCTTTTTCGGGCGATAACTACGATGCTCTCAAGTACTTTAGAGAACATTCCAGGCATCATGTGGGAAATGATATTGAGTGCCCGGTTTGTAAGAATGTGGAACCTGACCTTATACTGGAAACTCTCGAAGAGCCCGCCAGGGACAAAGACGGTACCCCTCTGGATACAAGAAAGAGAAGTCCCGAATACTGGAAAGAAGAATATGTTGAATATCAGAAGCGGTCGGGCAATGTAATATTTCCGCCTCAGGACAACCATTTTATACCTCCAAAACAGAAGCTGTCATTCAAAGAGCTTTTTATGCAGTTCGGTGTACTTCTAAAAAGAAACTTCGTAAATAAATTAAGGGACAGATCTAATTTGGCCATTACATTTTTAGAAGCGCCGGTACTGGGCCTGATCATAGGTCTGCTGCTAAAATATAACCCTGCCGGGAATTATTCGCTTTATGACAATAAATATTTGATAACTTTTATTTTTCTATCTACGATCGTTGCTATATTTTTTGCACTCACGAACAGTATTGATGAAATAATCAGGGATGCTTCTATCCTGCTAAGAGAAAAAATGCTGGATATAAACAGTTTTGAATATTTTATATCAAAGTTCATTTCACTTCTCGTTTTTTCCGCAGTGCAGAATGCTCTTTTTTTGGGTATCGGTTTCTGGATACTGGAAATTAAGGAGTTGTATTTAAATTATCTGCTTCTGACGACGGCTGTTTCTGTAAGCGGGATATGTCTGGGTCTGCTTATATCGTCAATTCCCTCTCTCACATCAAAAGCAGCACAGAATATTATTCCTCTGATACTGGTCCCTCAAATAATTTTTGGAGGCTTTATTGTAGAATTTGAAGACATGAACAGCTCTTTGTTCATAAACAAAAGATCTCCCATACCCGAAATATGCCAGATAATGCCTTCTAGGTGGGGTTTTGAATCCTTATGTGTCATGCAGGATGATCTTAACAGTTTCCATTCGGAACATGACATACTCCAGCAAAAATTTGACGATCTTTTGGACAGAGAAACAGCTATAACAGAAAAGGAGGGAAAAGCTGTTTTTGAAAAAAAGAAAAAAGAACTGCTCAAAAAGATCGATGACTTTAGGGAAGAAAATAAAAGTGCTTACGGGAACAGTGAAATTAATAAACGTGTGAACGAAGCAGAAGAAAAATTCATAATACATCTGAAAGAAACAGGTCAATACCAAAATTATCCTCTGATAGAAAATGATCAGATATATCCCATGTTCACAAAAGAGAAGAGAATTCCTTTTACAAGAACGGTACTCAGCACATACTCTTACAATATTTTAATGCTGCTTATTATGGCAATTGTATTTTCTACAGGCTCTGTTATGATGCTGGTCTATAGAGAAAATATATATCATCTATTTCAAAAATTAAATTTCAGGAAGAAAAATTGAAAAAATTATCCGAAATCAGGTCTGAGATCGATCTTTTAGATTCTAAGATAGCATCTATGCTTGTAAAAAGACTAGATCTAATACTTTCCGCGGTTGATAAAAAGGACGGTGTAGAGGATCTGAGAAGAGAATCTGAAATTATTACCAGATTAACAGACGGACTGTCCGAACCGTTCAAAATCTATATTAAAAATATATATTTAAATATCTTTACAGAAGGTAAAAATATAATGCTAAAGAAAAGAAAAGGATATAATACAGACTCGTGAATAAAAGCAGACCTAATATTGCGATCGTGGGTGCTACAGGTGCCGTGGGAAAAAAATTATTACAGGTTCTCGAACAAAGAAAATTCCCTGTCGGTGACATAATCCTTCTTGCATCGGAAAGATCCTCCGGTAAGCAGCTTAAATTTAAGAACAGGATCCAGACAGTAAGAAAACTGGGGAAGGAAAGTTTTAAGAATGTAAGTATATCTTTTTTTTGTGCAGGCTCAGAAATCAGCAGAAAATATGCCGATACGGCCGTAAAGAGCGGTTCAATTGTGATCGATAACAGTTCCGCTTACCGGAATGACGACAAAGTTCCCCTGATCGTTCCCGAAATAAATCCGGGAGACATAAAATTTCATCACGGTATTATTTCAAATCCGAATTGTACAACAGCCATCATGCTTACAGTACTCAATCCTATACACCGTTTTTCGGCAATAAAAAGGGTGTCAGCCTCCACTTACCAGTCTGTTTCGGGAGCGGGAGAAAGAGGTGTTTGTGAACTGAAAGATCAGATTAAAGCAGTTTCTCGGGGTCAGGATACTGAGGCTGAGGTTTTTACTCATAGGATCGTTAACAATATCATACCGCATATTGGCGAATTTGAGAGTGACGGCTACACAAAAGAAGAGCTTAAAATGCTCAACGAGACAAAAAAGATACTTCACGACAGAAATATTAAAATTTCTGCCACATGCGTAAGAGTTCCTGTGATCTCGGTTCATTCAATGGCGTTAACCATTATCACAAAGGATGATATTGATGTTCAACAGATCAGAAAAATATTAAAGGACGCTCCGGGGGTGATTATTCTGGATGATGCAAAAAATAATTCCTATCCTATGCCGCTGAACTGTGCCGACAGATATGAGTGTTTTGCAGGGCGGATAAGAAAGGACATGGCCTTCAAGAACGGTATTTCGATGTGGGTCTGCGGAGACCAACTGTTAAAAGGAGCAGCTCTGAATGCGGTACAGATCGCAGAGCTGGTGTTGTAGAAAAGTATGCTCAATTCCAAAATAAATATTGTCAGGTTCGCGGTATTTTTCAGCATGCTGTTAATTATGTCATGTAATATATTCTCGCCCGAATATGAAAGATTCGAAAATATTGCTTCGCAGGGGGATAATTCTACTATTGAAGGTTTGATGAAAAATTTTGTATATGCCTACACATTCAAAGATTCGTTTATGTACGAAGATATCCTGGACAAGGATTTTATTTTTGAATACGATAATGAGGGCGTATATGAATCCTGGACAAAAAATGAAGATGTCAGGGTTACAAAGAGGATGTTTAGGAACTTTGATAAGATCGACCTTGTCTTTAATTCCGTTTTTCCCGAAAATACATCACAGCCGGATACAACTATATTTACATCTTTCAGGATAGATTTTTATTCAAATAATAAGGTAACAAATCTTACAGGATTCTCTAAATTTATTTTTATTAAGCGTTCAGAGGATGAAAAGGTCAGATATTATATTAAATACTGGGCAGACCTTAAATAATGAAAAATTTGTGGGCAGGGTTAATATTTTCGCTTATTATTATCAACACCTTTCTGTATTACATTGACCCGGTTACTCCGGGGGCAAAAGAAGAATATGAAAGATTTCTAAGCAAAAGAAAAATGCCTGCAGAAAGTTATTTTGATGATTTTGAAAAGATCGATATAGCTTTTATCGAAAAGGAACTTGATGAAAAATGGATATATACTAAAAGATCCGATTCGACCTGGTTCAAAAGGATAAGAGTGCCCGCGAAATATTCCCTTTCAAAGTACAATCTTTTTTTTCAAAAATTACTCAGGGACAATAATATCCGTCTTAAACAGGCGGTAGAATATGAGTTTTCAAACAAACTCATCTATTCTCTGACCGTAAATGATTCTATTCCTGCAACGGTAGAGATAAGAGTAAGTTCCAAAGTCAGTCCATCCCTGGAACTGCACGGGAATCTTGCATTGATAATCAACGGATTTGGTGAAAACTGGGGTGCAGAGTGGGTGGATGATCTGCTCGCCCTGCCGTATGACTATTCTGTGTCCATACTTCCTGACAGATGGGCAACAGAACAGATTAGACAAAAAGCGGTCAACAATTCAAAAAACATTCTGGTGTCCCTGCCGATGGAGCCTGACGAGGGCAATATTGACAGGGAAAAATACAGAATAATGAAAGGAATGAAAAGATTTTCAATAAACTTCGTAATAGAAGAAGTATTAAAAGAAATTCCCGGGGCGGAAGGTATAATCAATTATAAGGGCGGAAAAGTTATATCTGATTTTGAAACAATGGATATTTTTTTGCGGCAAATAAAAAATAAAGATCTGATCTACATTGAGAATCACAATATACCAAATTCATATTCAGAAATGCTTTCGGGCGATTACGGTATATCTTTTGGATATCCCACTGCGCATTTTATTGACCTTGAAAGTTCCGGATCAGAATTAAAAAAAGTGATAGACATGCTGATGACAGGTGAAGATGCCATCGTGGTTATTGAAGCTACGGAACCAAATTTTAAAATATTAAAAAATTCTTTTCCCGATATGGTCAAGGATATCAATATTATACCATTATCTCAATCTATAAGGTAATATTATGTCAGTAGATATTATGAAGTTGTTTTCCGGCAAACCCCTGGCTCTTGCGCCGATGGACGGATACACAAATATTCCTCTAAGGCTGATAATAAAGGATATGCAGCCGGACATCATGTTCACTGAGTTCGTTAATTCGGACGCGATCATTTATGAAAACAAAAAAACTCTTAACAAGATAAGGATATTAGATAGTGAAAGACCTGTCGCCATACAGATATTCGGAAGATCTCCCGAAAGGATCACCAAGGCGGCCAAGATAATAGAGCGATACGAACCGGATGTTATAGATCTGAACTTTGGATGCCCCGCACCCAAAGTTTCCGGCCACGGAAGCGGTTCCGCTATTTTGAAAGATCTG
Organism: Candidatus Delongbacteria bacterium; assembly: GCA_046482655.1. Taxonomy (GTDB): domain Bacteria; phylum UBA4055; class UBA4055; order UBA4055; family UBA4055; genus SLFX01. The sequence goes on from JAWOER010000265.1 coordinate 5,731, forward strand.
CCTCTTCTTTCCAGAATATGTGAGAGTGTTGTGAAGAATGTCAGAATACCTGTAAGCGCAAAAACAAGGCTAGGATGGGATTCTGAGAGCATTAATATATTCCAGACTGCGAAAATATTTGAAGAATCCGGTATAAGCTTTATTTCTCTGCATCCCAGGACCAGGTCTCAAAAATTTAAAGGATTCGCAGACTGGGAATATATACGGAAACTGAAAGAGTTCACGACGCTTCCGGTATTCGGGAATGGAGATGTGACCAGTCCCGAGGATGCGGTCAGAATGATAAAAGAGACAGGATGTGACGGAGTGATGATAGGGCGGCATGCAGTAAAAAATCCCTGGATATTTTTACAGATAAAAGAACTTATGCAGAATGGCTATTATCAAAAAAATATCCCTTTAGATCAAAAAAAAGCGACCTGTCTTAAGCATTTTGAGCTTTCAATCGAGTATCTGGGTGAAAAAAAAGGCGTTCTGGAAATGAGAAAACTGTATCAGAATTACTTTAGAAGCATGCCCCGCCTAAAAGTATTCAAACAAAAAGTTTTTAAAACTGATAATCCCGATGTTATAAGAAAAATGATAAAGGATTTTGAATAAATATTATTTAAGATTGAACAGATTCAGTATTTTGTTCAGTTTCTTTTCTGCGGTTCCGATAAGTCCTGACTCTGTATATATGTCACTTTCCCGCAGTCCGATCTTATATATTGAATGTCCCACATCCCATGTATTTGTATAGGGTATATCGTAACCCAGAATGTCTAAAGTTACAGCATCCGACACAGCTATTGCATTAATAATATATATGAATTCTGATGTAAATTTTCTGTATTCGAGTTTGTTGTGATTAAGACATATATATGAAAATATTGACGGGATATTCCACTTTCTGGCCATCATATATCCTATTTCGTTGTGAGGGACAATATCGTTGATCATTTCTAGGTTTATATGATCCTGATCTTTGTATATCTCACTTTTTACCCTTTCGGGAAAAAATATCGCGGCAAAAATCTCTCCGATATCATGGAACAGGCAGTACAGGAAAAAATTTTCGGGATTATGATGTGTTTTTCGGAACTGATTTACTTTATCGATAATATCTCTGCAGATGTAAGAAGACATTATTGTTTTTGTCAAAAAGAGTCTGGATATATCATTTTGATCCAGGGATAATATTGAACAGGCGAAAAGTATATTTCTTAATGAGGTAACATCAAGTTTTTTCAAGACCTCAAGTATCACAATTCTGTCATCGGAAGTATTCGTAAAGGCGGGATTAAAATTACAAAAGACATCGTAGAAGGTTTTGTTGTCCAAAATATAGTCAGCCAAAGAATCCAGATCCAAATCAGACGATCTTAAAGATCTGGAGAGATCATTTACCTCCTTTGGGTATTGTGGGAGCTGTTCTATCAGATCTGAGATCTTTCCGAGGGTTATTATTTCATTCATAACATGAAATATAAATAAGATAAACCTTTTACTCTTTCAAGCTGTTTATCTCGTCCTCAAGTTTCTTGATATTATTTTCTATCTCTCTTTTTTCATCTCTGAGTTTTTGTATCTTATCCTCAGTTTCCTTAACCTTATCTCTTGAGGCCTTGATCTTGGCTTCTATCTCTGTGATCTCTTCTTCGATGTTTGTGATCTGGTCTTCCTGTTCTTTGATCTGTTGATCAAAATCCTGTGGAAAAGCAGCAAAGCTCAGAATGATCATGAGCAGGAATAATATAGTTTTTTTCATTTGTAACTCCGATTTGTTTTATTGTGTAAAAATATACTTAATCATAAAAAATGTCAAGTTAATTATTGCTCGGCTGTTTAGCCGTAAAGCTCCATAAAAACGCTGTTGATCTGATCCGGGCTCATTTCTTTTTTGGTCAGCTCCTTTTCCACGCGGCCGTTCTTAATAAAGCAGAATATGTCGCTGATCTCATACAGGCTCGCAAGGTCGTGAGAGCTTATCAGTATAGTCTTATTTTTGGATTCTTTCAAATACCTTACAGAGGACAATATGTCGATCCGCTCTTTTAAATCAAGTGAATTCAAAGGTTCATCAAGGATAAGAATATCGGGATCACCCAGCAATGATACGGCGAACAGTGCCTTTCGCTTTTGACCTGCCGATAAAGATCTGATCGTCTTAGATTTGATCTTTTCTGTAAAACTGACGGATACAACTTCCTTTATATCGGCTCTTGATATATTTTTATCTGAAATAAGTGAAAAAGCTCTTAAATTATCCGTCAGGGATAATCGTTCGTATGGTATCAGGTCTTCAATTAAAAAGCCGATACTCTTTCCCGGATCCCGTATTATTATTCCTGAATCAGGTTCAGAAATGCCGAGGATCAATTTGAAAAGTGTAGTTTTGCCGCTTCCGTTCGGTCCAATAATGCTCGTTACTTTTCCATATTCTATCTTCAGGTCCAATCCGGTCAGGACCTGATTCTCAGAATACGATTTTTTTAATTTTTGCAGCTCTATCAGATTTTTCACATAATGTCCGTTATTAAAGATATTTTGAACAGAACAATAGTAAAAAAGTAAAAGCAAAATATCAAGTCAAATTATGTATTTAAAAGATTTTTATAATATGAACTCTTGACTTGTAGAGGACAATGGCATATAATTAATGGGTATTGGTATTAACCGGAGCAAATAATTGAAAAGCGTACTGACAATATTATTTTTACCATACCTTGTATTCGGATCGATATTCGAGATCAGTAACTCCCCTGTCGGCATAAAAAGCTCAGGAATGAGCAATTCGGATCTTGCAGTTATACACAGAGGATCTTTTTTATCCAACCCTGCAATACTTGGCTTTCAAAAGGGGGCCTATTTAAACTCTTCTTACTATAATTATTTTTCAGATATTTATCTCGCAGGAGTTTGTTATTCACATCCGGATCTTGTATTTGATAATTCTTCCACGGGATTTTCGATGTTCTCTATCGACTATGGAAATTTTGAAGATATTGAAACAGGTTATCAATACAGGCCCTATGAACTAATGCTGGCTTTGTCACAGGGGTACTCTCTTTTCGGCGTATCTGCCGGCGTGAGTGTTAAATATGTATATTCTTCTATTACTTCGGATCATACATCAACAGGTCTAATGACAGATATCACCTTTCTGTATGAAATTATAGAGCACAAGGCAGCTTTTAGCTCGGGTCTGTTTAATCTGGGATCCCAGTTGACCCGGTATTATCATACTGCAGAAGATATTATTCCTTTTACGCGTACAGGATTCAGCTACAAACTCGATAAACTTCCTTTAACACTTACACTGGTTCACGAATATTTTTTTGCAGAACTTAATAAAAATAATTTCATGACGGGATTAGAGCTTAAGGCAAAAGAAAACCTGACCGTAAGAGCCGGATATGATATTTCGGGTCCCGATAAGCAGATAGGGACCAACAGCAAGAGTGAAAAATTTTCAGGATTATCTTTTGGGACCACGATATTTATTAATGAGTACGAATTTGACATTGCATATATTCTTAGAGGGGAGTTAGAAAATGAGTTCGGGATGTCTGTCAATTTTAACATCAGTGAATTTATAAATAATAAAAAAGGAGGGCAGTAGTATGCCGAGTGTAAACAAGGTGTTCCTGATAGGGAATTTGGGAAAAGACCCCGAAGTAAAGTACACACCGAGCGGAGTTCAGATAGCTAAATTTTCTATGGCTACCAGTGAAAGGGTCAAGCGGGGAGACAACTGGGAAGAAAAACTGACCGGACTCGGACGCACCGGACGCAATTTCGGTCTGGATCACTGGTCGGTCAGTCCTGACCTCCTGGTCTGCGCCAAGGGCCTGGCCAGCGGCTATTCACCTCTTTTTTG
>JAWOER010000005.1:0-2619 GCA_046482655.1 Candidatus Delongbacteria bacterium
ATGCATAATAGAATCAAAATCCGGCAGATAACCGTATATATAGTTTTGGTTGTCACTGCTTGAGCGGACAGATTCTGAGATTTTATCAAAGAAATCCTCTAAACCGTCATATCCGATCTTAGTTGAGTCCGAAAGCATATGATGTGTATATATAGAACTTATATTAGATGAAGGCAAAACAGATTTAAGATTACGAATTTTGGTCGAAAGCCTTATCCTCGTAAATACATCGGAAGGTGCTATACCTTTATTTGTCAAAAGCTCTCCGTCCCTTCTGTCGTTAAACAAAAGTATAGTTGAGGGTATATCGACATTTTTATTTTTTATTCTGACGAACCATCCGGTCACGCCGTGCTCTTTTGGAGCCAATCCTGTGGCGAAACTGGTGATGCAGGCAGATGTTGTTGAGGGAAATACCGAGGTTATCTTTCCGATCGTGTGAGTTTTTAAAAAATTCTCTCTTTTTTTCATCAGATAATTATAGCCCAACCCGTCAATAACTATGTGGACAATATTTTTGTACTGCTTTATTTTTTTTGACGGCAGCATATTCAGCTCTCTGTAAACCGGGTCCAAATCAAAACATTTTGAGATCGAACCCATTAAATTCACTATGCTTTTGCCGGTATAATCAGGTTTATAGAACATTAAAGATACGATCTCCGATTTTAGTTAAGCATTAATGTTATTATTAAATTGACACAAAATCAAGTAAATTCTTAATGCTTCATTCTGCAGCTAAATTAATGATCGGGTATCTGATCTTCTTACGAACAAAAGCACAAAATTTTAGTAAAAGCGAACAAAAGTCTTTATTTAGGACAAATATTAGTTTAACTTTGGTTAATGTTCAACTGTAAAATAAATTAGGGTCGATCATGATTACTATCAGAGATGTTTCAAAAAAATATGGCCGAGTTTTAGCACTGGACAATATCTCCGCAACTGTAAAAAATGGAGAAATTACCGGAATTCTCGGTCCCAACGGTGCAGGTAAAACCACACTCTTAAAGATAATAACCTGTTATATGTATCCGACTGCGGGCGATGTTATGGTGGACAATTATAATATTTATTCAGATAGTTTAAAAATAAGGAAAAAGATCGGCTATCTCCCCGAAAATGCTCCTCTTTATTCAGATCTGACGGTGATCGAATATCTTAAATTCATTGCAAAGGTAAGAAAAATTGATAATAACGAGATCTTTAACAGAATAAAACAGGTATCCAGATCATGTGACATCGGGAGTGTAGCCTACAAAACGATCGATTCACTTTCTAAAGGGTACAGACAGAGGGTCGGACTCGCACAGGCACTCATTCATGATCCGGAGATACTAATTCTTGATGAACCCACATCCGGACTGGATCCCAACCAGATCTTGGAGATACGCGACCTTATTAAAAATCTGGGAAGAGAAAAGACAACGCTTTTTTCCAGCCATATTCTTCAGGAAGTGCAGGCAGTTTGTGACAGAGCCATAATAATACATAGGGGTAGAATTGCGGGTGACGGCGATCCGAATTCTATGAAAGATTCTTTTTCCGAATATAGAGAACTTTCTCTCGTGGTACGGTCAGAAAAGGATATTTCTGAAGAACTAAAGAACATACCTGATGTTTTAGAGATTGAAAACATATCTGTATCAGACGGTGAACATTCTTATGTCATCAAATATGATAAAAGATCTGAAATAAGGGAAAATATTTTTGATATGTGTGTGGATACAGGATCCAAAATTTTGGAAATGAAAACAGAAAAAGATTCTCTGGAAAAAGTATTTAGAGAATTAACTCTGTAAAGGAGGATAATATGATGAGTAATATTCTGACAATTGCCGATAAAGAAGTAAGATCATACCTCGCATCTCCTGCGGTGTATATCGTAATGATCATATTCCTTTCGCTGACCGGATGGTTTTTTTCCAATACTCTCTTTATTGACGGGGGAAGAGCTGAAATGTCTTCACATTTCAACCTTATACCGTTCCTGTTTTTATTCTTTATTCCGGCAATAACAATGAAGATGATATCGGAGGAAAAAAAGAGCGGAACTTTAGAAAGTCTCCTCACCCTTCCCCTGATGGGTAAAGAAATTATTATAGGCAAATTCGCCGGATCTCTGATCGTTGTAACAGCCGCAGTACTTTTCACCTTTCCCAATCTGCTGACTGTTGGAATTTTGGGCAAACCCGACTGGGGGATAATTATAACCGGTTATCTGGGTCTCTTACTCCTGGGAGCCTCCCTTACATCCATAGGCATCTATTCATCCACGATCACTGACAATCAGATACTGGCTTTTATTTTGAGTTTTTTTGCTATATTCATACTGATAATGCTGGATGACCTGCTGATTTTTTTGCCGTTTTCAGAGTTTTTCGAATATATCAGCATAAAATCTCACTATGATAATATGCTGAAAGGTATCATTGACACTAAAGATCTGATCTATTTCATATCTATCATCTTACTCTTTCTTACAGCAGCTTCTGAATCTATAGAATCAAAAAGAAAATAATACCGGAGTAAATATGGCAACCAAAATAAAAAAGCGTATTGACATAAATATATTATATATACTGATCATTCTGATACTTATAAATGTCGTTTCATCAC
>JAWOER010000040.1:0-4469 GCA_046482655.1 Candidatus Delongbacteria bacterium
GTTTTTTTACTTCGCAGAACACAGTTATATTGGAAAAAACCTTTTTCATGTCATTTTCAATATTTCCAATATAATCTTTTTTGAATCCTATATCTGCAAATTCACAGTCCGAAGTGAATCCGAACGGAAGCGGATGAGAAAAACTCATTACAGGCATCGGGTGATATCCTCTGGAATATGCTACAGGTATAAAATTGATTGAGAGCTCCTTTTCTATATATGAATTCAAATTTCTCTGGGACATGAATCTGGAGCGTTCAGTCCTTTTGAATTTGACCCTGTACCTTATATCTGCTTTAGGTTCGGGATGTGGAATTTGTTTTTCCTTAGTCTGATGATCATCTGGGACATCTTTTATCCCGTCTGATTTAATTTTTTTTGCCAAAAGTTCTCTGCAGTTAAACTCCTCTTCAATTCCGCATTTAGAACAAACCTTTTTACAATGTTTTGTGACAGATTCATTTTTGGCCTTTTCCCATTCCTTTAATAAAAATTTTTTCTTTACACCTATGTCTATAAAATCCCACACGAACTTTTTGTCAGTTCCTGATTCGGAGAGATATTTGTTGATATCAATATTCTCTTTTTTAAAAACATCCATCCACAGATCATAATCAAAATTCTCTGCCCAGGCGTCGAACACCGCACCCCGTGAATGAGCTGAGCGTATTGCAGCAGCCAGCTCTCTGTCGCCTCTGGAAAATATAGCTTCAAGAACTGAAATTTTCGGATCTCTCCAAGATAATTTAATGTTTTTATTTTTAACCCTCGAAATTAATATTTTTATCCTTGTTCTAAATGTTTGCAGAGATGCCTGACCCGCCCACTGGAAAGGTGTATGGGGCTTTGGATTAAAAGGGGAGACAGAAACATTGATACGGACTCTGCCGTATGCAGTACTGAAACGACCGATCTCGTTGATCATTTCTGCCATTTCATATATATCTTCATCTGTTTCAAAAGGAAGACCGATCATATAATACAGTTTGATATTTCTCCAGCCGAGCTTTAATACAATGCTCAGAGCATCGATAACAGATTTTATTTCCAGGGTTTTATTTATGACCATCCGCATTCTTTCGGAGCCGGCTTCGGGTGCAAAAGTAAAGGTGTTTTTCCTTCCCAGAGAAGCCATCAGAGCTATCTCTTTTGTAAAAGATTCTGCTCTCATAGAGGGAAATGAAAGGCCCACAGATCTTTTAGAACACCGTTCATACAATATTTCGAGCAAAGGGACTATGTTGGTGTAATCGGAAGTAGACAAAGAAAGCAGAGATATTTCTTTCCAGCCCGACTTTGATATCATGGTCGAAGCCTGTCTTACAATATCTTCAGTCTCCCTTTCTCTTAGCGGCCTGTAGTAATAACCGGCCTGACAGAACCTGCAGCCGCGGTTACATCCTCTCATTATCTCTACAGATATCCTGTCTTGTGTTATCTCCATTATCGGCACAATCGGGATGTCAGGATAATTTTGTGCTTCGAGCATCGCCACGGCTTTTTTAACTTTTGTATTCTCATCAAGAAAAGCCGGAACATAGATGCTTTCAAGCAGGCTGAGAGACCTGAGTATTTCATTTTTACCAGACCGTTTCTTTTTAAGTTCAGCGTATTTCGCTATCAGTTCGGGAAGTTTATCTTCTCCGTCTCCTATAAGGAACAGATCAAAAAAATCTGCAACAGGTTCAGGATTAACGGCGTTTATTCCTCCCCCGAGTACCAAAGCGTCCCGATCATTTCTGTTTATTGAGTCAACGGGGATATTTGAAAGGTCTAATATTTCCAGAATATTCGTGTAGCAGAGCTCATAGGGAAGGGTAACTCCTACAAAATCAAATTGGTTTAACGGGGTCCTGGTTTCAAGACTAAAAAGAGGTATGTTCTTTTCCTTTAAAATCCCGCAGGCATCTTTGTCGGGCATAAATGCTCTTTCGCATACAATATCATCTCTTTTGTTCAGTATGTGATAAAGTATGTGAAATCCTTTGTAGGACATTCCTATTTCGTATTTGTCCGGATAGATCAGAACAATACTCGTTTTACCTTCATGAGCTTTTATGATCGTATTCTTTTCACCGCCGGAATAACGGAGCGGTTTGGTCACGAACGGTAAAAATTCCGTCTCTACCAGATCAAAAAAGCCGTCTTTACTATTTATGATAGTTCCCCTCTTAGTGTTTTTACAGCCAGTTTTCTGTCGGGATGTTTAAAAAAATAATTCCCCGAAACGAGACAATTAACTCCTTTTTCCGCCAGCATTCCGGCAGTCTTCTCGTTTACTCCTCCGTCAACCTGAATAATAAAGTCTTCTTTGAGATGTTTTTTGTAACGCGTGTTGAACTGATCTATCTTTTTTAATACCGAAGGTATGAATCTCTGACCCGAAAATCCGGGATTGACAGACATGAAGAGGATCATATCAAGCTCATCTATTACATAATCCAGAAAATCTATCTCTGTGCCCGGATTGACAGCCACCGCCGCTTTTGCGCCCAAAGATCTTATGATTTGAAGCTGCCTGTGAAGATGCGGACATGTTTCGACATGAACAGAAATTATATCGGCACCTGATTTAATGAAACCTTCAATGTAATTCTCAGGATTTTCTATCATAAGATGGACATCGAGAGTTAAGTCTGTTGCTTTTCTGCAGAATTCGACTATGAACGGTCCAAAAGTAATGTTGGGAACAAAATGCCCGTCCATTATGTCAAGGTGGATAAGATCAGCTCCTGATTCCTTTACGCTGTCAATCTCAGACTGCAGGTTCAAAAAATCCGCTGAAAGCATAGAAGGTGCGATGTGTATCATTTCGTACTCCTTATAATTTAGAAATTTGCTCCGAGACTGAAAAGATGCAGTGGTTTAGAAGTTGAAGAATAAAAATCCCATGTCCAGGAAACATCGTAACGCAGAATAAAATATCCAAGCATCATCCTGGAACCGATGCCGGAAGAAAAGAGCAGATCATTAAGTTTTCTTGATCCGTCCGCTGTTTTTTCCGTTCCCCTAAAATCGGAGTTGTTCCATGCAGAACCGATATCTGAAAAGAGAACTCCTTTAATATTCCCAAAAGCCATCGGGAACGGAAAACCGAGAAATATATATTTTATTAAAGGATATCTGAATTCAATATTTGAAAGTGCGTATCTATTTCCCGAGAGCTCCATGAGCTCGTAGCCTCTGAGAGGATAATCCGATCTGGAATAGTATTTGTCTATAACGGTATCAAACTCATGTTCGGAGTTATATCTGTAGTTAAACCAGTTAGACAGACCTCCAACATAGAAGGTCTGGGGGGTGTTACCCTCGCTAAAAGCTCCCGTGAGCCTGAATGCCAGCTGATAGTCGCCCTCTAGCCTGAAATATTTTCTGTAATCAAAAGCAAATGTTGTAAACTCGTTTGAATCGCTTTCATGAGCAAAAGGTTTTTCGAGTTCTGAGGTGTGTGATGCAGATATCCGCATCCTTGTTCCGTTTTCGGGACCGAAATATCCCCAGATCACATTATCGTAACTGTATCCTGCCGATACTGAAAAAAGATTATCTGTTTTAATATGATGGTATTTGTCTTCAATACCGTTGTACTCATCCTTTGTCAGATTAGAAATATTGAATCTGGAATCGATTCTTGTGTATCTGCTAAAAGGATATCTGGCAGAAAAATGAAACCCGAGAAGCCTGTCCCGAAACTCATCGTCAATATAGGTGTCGCCGTCAATCTCTGTTGTTGTGTAATAATAAACAACATCGTGGCTGATCCCCATTCCCAGATTTACTCTTCTTTCTAAATAATTATAAAAAAACACGATATTGGAATTTAAAAGGTCCTGATTAAGATCACTTACTATTATAAAACTGTGATTCGACAGGTAATCAGAAAACTGCAGGTATGTTGATCCTGTCACGCCATATCCGGAGAAATATCCTGCATTGACAGTGATAATATCGGGAGTAAAGCTGACTTTGTAAGGTTTGGGTGTCCTTAAAATTTCTTTCTGCTCATCAGAAAGTATCTCTTTGGCAGTCTGGTCAAGCACGTCCTTTGTAAATTTAAATTTGCTCAGGTCGGTTTTTGTAAAATCACTTTCCGTATCCTTCGTCAGGTCAGTGCGCGAAAAATCTTTCTCTTTATACCATCTGTGATTCTCCGGATGTTCGGGATCTTTTATAAGTTCCTCCACATCCTCGATCATAAATATATCATAACCGGCTTTAAAAACGGAAGTGAAAGCGATCTTGTTGTCGCTATATGAAGCCTGAGTACATCCGGTCATGAGGTTTGTAAGGCTGTATGAAATGTTTTTTTGCAGGTCTTTATAATAAATATTCGATATCCCGGTCTCATCAGAAATGTAACCGAGTCTGACATCATCTATCCAGAAGGGGGAGAACTGTCTGTAATTATTGCTTTCAGTTTCTTTTGTGATCGTACCGGATTCTATATCAAGTATAAAAATGTCCTTGAC
>JAWOER010000092.1:0-4371 GCA_046482655.1 Candidatus Delongbacteria bacterium
GATGCCGATATTTACGGACCTTCAATTACAAAAATGTTTGGGACCGGCACAAAGGATATAAAGGTAATAGATCAGAAAATAGAACCCGTGATAGCCCACGGTGTGCACACCATATCTATAGGCAACCTTGTGGATCCGGACAGTGCAACGATCTGGAGAGGTCCGCTTATTCATAAAGCTCTGACTCAAATGCTTACAGATGTGAACTGGGGCGAATTGGATTACCTTATAGTAGATCTTCCCCCCGGAACAGGTGATGTCCAGATATCACTTGCACAGCTTATGAAAATTACCGGTTTTATCGCGGTCTCAACCCCCCAGGAAATGTCTCTGGCGGATGTTGTAAAAGCTGCAGACATGTTCAAAAAAGTTGATGTGCCTCTATTGGGAATTGTTGAAAATATGTCTTACTTTATTTGCGATTCCTGCAATAAAAAACATTTTATCTTTGGAAAATCGAAAGTCAGCAGCTATGCAGATAAGGTCAACGCCGGGTTCTTTTATCAGATACCTATTGAAAAGTCTATAATGGATTCGGGAGAATCAGGAGAACCTTACGCAATAAAGGACGAGAATGATATATATGGGGAACTGAGCAGTAAATTAGAAAAAACGGTTGATAAAAAATAATATAACTGACATCAACTAGGGCTTTTTTTGAACAGGGTCATCCTCGATAAGTTTTTTGCGTCTGATAATATTGTCCAGATCCTCTTCGATGATCCTTTTCTTATTAAGCTGTCTTTTTTTATACTCCTGTTTTTTTAACTCAAGATTTTTTTCGATCTTTTTTAGTACTTTTAATTTGAGTTCTTCCTTTTTGGAAAATGTTTCGAGCAGAATATCCTTCATATTCGATCTTATCTCCGCTCTCTTGTTTTCATCTTCTTCGCTAATATAATCTTCGAGAAGTAGGTCAAACTCTATCTCTTTTTTAAATATCTGTATAAGCTGTTCTCTGCTTTTAATATCCTTTCCTGTATTTTTAACAAATCGTGTCATTTTATGGATCGTTTTATAAAAAATCCCGGGATGGTCATTGCGTAAACTTTCTAATATATTGTAAAATTCCGGAAAATCCTCCGCCAGCATTGACATTATAAATTTAACTCTTTTTTCCGAGATCATGCGCATGTGTTCCTGCCCGTACCCGGCTTCACAACAATTTTCCCCGCCATTAAAATTCGGAGGCTGTGCAAGAACAGAATTAAGGCTGATATACATGAATACGACAATAGTTACTAAATTTTTCATACCGCCCTCCTTTTTTTATGTAAACGGCAGGACAAGAAATTTATTTTAAATATTCTCATTTTATAGAAATAGAAGTGTTCTTATCATGAAACTCTCCTATTTCGGATGCCCGATATAAGCCGCTGTCACGGAGTTTAAGCAAAAGTTCATCAGATCTGCCGGGAGGAACAGAAATGAGCAATCCCCCGGAAGTTTGAGCATCAAATAATAACATTTTTTGAAAATCAGTCAGATTTTTTGTTACTGTTCTTTTTTCAAAATATTTTAAATTGCGGACTGATCCCCCCGGGAAAAGCATCATCTCTGCATATTTTAAGGCACCCTCCATCAATGGTATGGAAGAAAAATCCAGATATGCTCCGTGTTTATTGCCTGCCATTTCACATAAATGACCTATCAGGCCAAACCCGGTCACATCAGTTAAAGCATTTACGCCTGTAGAAACAGCAGCTTCGGAAGCCTTCATATTCAGCATGCTCATCCAGTGTGATGCTTTATCTAAATGATCTTTTTTTGCAATATCACCTTTCCATGCGGTTGTAATTACTCCGGATCCCAGCGGCTTGGTTAGTATTATCCTGTCACCCGGCTTTACGGTGTTATTGAGTAAAAGCCTTTTGGGATGGACGGTACCCGTAACAGCCATTCCGTACTTCATTTCGATATCTTCAATAGTGTGACCGCCGAGTATCACTCCTCCGGCCTCTTTTACTTTATCAATGCCGCCCTTTAGAATTTGTGAAAGCATTTCCTTGTTCAGGTTACATGAATCATAAGCCACGATATTCATTGCTGTTATGACTTTTGCTCCCATGGCAAAAATATCGCTCAAACTGTTAGATGCTGCAATACATCCGTATGTGTAGGGGTCGTCCACGACCGGCGTAATAAAATCCAGGGTCTGCACGAGTGCGGCAGATCCATTCAGTTTATATACACCGGCATCATCCCTGTCGCCAAATCCTACCAGAACATTGGGGTCTGAGGGAAAGATGAGTGTTTTCATTATGTCATTCAGGTCACCCGGACCTACTTTACCCGCTCAACCGGCTGCTTTTACATGTTTTGTAAGTTTCGGGTCGTTGTAAGCCGTTTTTTTCATAGTTCCTCGTCGTAAATATTGTGATATACTTTCTTTGCTGGAATTTGTATAAGCCTGTTCTCTTCAACAATATATCCTGAAAGTTTATTTCCATAAACACAGCCGCTGTCCAGGCATGTCACATTCTTGCCAAAATACAGACCGAGTTTTGCCCAGTGGCCGAAATAAATATGTTTTGTCCCGTAGTATCCGTCAAACCAGGGCAATCCGGTATGTTCAAGCGTCCTGAGTGAAACAAGATCTTTGTGCGCATTGTCCTTAAATGCAACAGAGGGATCAAAACCGGCATGAACAATTATGATGTCATCAGTTATAATATAATAGGGAAGAGAATGGATCCATTCCAGATGCTGCTCTATCTCCAGTTTTCTAAAATTAAAAGATGATACAGTGTTATCATCAAAAGGATATGATTTAAGATACCAATACTCGTGATTGCCCATAATCGTCCGGGCGTTTATTTCTTTGAGCAGTTCAATACATTTGCCGGAATAAGGACCGCGGTTAATTACATCCCCGACACAGAATATTCTGTCCCCGTCCTTTGGATCGAACTTTTCTATGAGCGATCGCAGTTCCTGATAGCAACCGTGTATGTCTCCGATGATGAGTGTACGCATTTCAGATACAAAAAAAGCAGCTCGAGGCTGCTTTTTTTTTAGTTCTTAACTGTTTCGGGTTTAAGTTTTTTAACAAAATCCGACAACCTCGATTTTTTGTTTGAGGCGTTGTTCTTTTTTATAACCCCCTTGGTCACGAGCTTGTCCAGAACCGACTGCGCCAAAACAAAATTCTCTACAGCCTCTTCATGTGTTGCGGAAGCTCTCACTTTTTTGACCGCGGTCTTCATTAAAGATCTGTAATGACGATTGTACGCATTCTCTTTCTTTGATTTCTTCAACCTTTTTTCAGCTGACTTATGATGGGGCATTTTCACTCCTTTATAACCTTTTTTACCCATGGATCAAACGAGCAGGAAAATATAAGAAAGAAGTAATGTTTTGTCAAGTGGAATTCGACAGCTTATTAAATTTGTCGTGAAAACATCTTGCGAAAAGCAATGTTTTTGCATACTTTTAGCTCTTTGATATTAATTGACAGGAGATCAGGCTTAATGGAAAATTTTTTAATCTACAACGCAAATATACTGACTTTTGGTGAAAGACCGAAAAACATCAGGAACGGAGCCCTGTACATCGGGCGGGGAACGATCCTTGAATTCGGGACAGAAAAAGAAATGATGCTTAAATATTCGGGCGAAAAAAATAAAGTTGATGCCAGGGGGCGTATCGTTATGCCGGGCTTTATCGATTTTCATAATCATCTTTACAGCGGTTTTTTCCCGAACATCCCGATGAACACAAAATACGGAAGTGATTACGGCAGATTTATGGAAGGCTACTGGTGGCCTCTTGCGGCGAAAATGTCTTCAGACGGGATTTACTATTCTGCAGTAAAAGGTATTGTGAATTCCATAAAATCCGGAGTAACCACAATATTTAATTTGCATTCCAGCCCGAGTTGCATGGAAGAGTCGCTTTATGACATTGCAGAAGCATTCGAGGAACTTTCTATGAGAGGAGTTCTGGCCTACGAAACATCAGTTCGCGACGGAGGCGAAAAAGCTGACAGGATGTTCGGGATGAATGCTGAATTCTGTGAAGAATATAAAAATAATCCGCTCGTTACAGGAATGATGGGTCTTTATAATTCAAATGAGGCTTCTGATCATATCCTGAGAACTGTATCCAGATTTATCGAAAAAACAAATACAGGCGTGATGATCCATCTTTCCGAGACAGAGAACGAAGACGAAGTTTCTGTAAAAAATTACGATAAAAAATATTGTATCGATCGCCTTTACGACATAGGGCTGTTGGGACAAAAGACTATTTTAGCCTCAACGAACTATATAGACGAGACCGATCTGGATATAATCAAAGAGTCGGGTGCAGGCATTGCACTCACCCCCTCCTCCGCCTACTACAAAGGACTGGATTTTGCACCGATCGAAG
>JAWOER010000026.1:0-6075 GCA_046482655.1 Candidatus Delongbacteria bacterium
TGCGTCTAGATAGTAACTCTGCTGGCTGTCTGTGTTGTCAGAAGAAATAAGCGGAGGTTTTCCGTCTGGCTGCGGAACGGCAGCTATCCAAAAATCATCTGTCATGATCATTGCATCCTGAAATTCATGAATATTATAATAATCATGGGAAGATGTATCAGGAGCAGCCATTTCCCAGAGAACAGTTGTTCCGTCCTTTGCATAGACCTTATAAATATAGTCGAATCCGGGCTCATAGAAAAAAGCGTCGATCGCGTTAAGCTGGATAGGGTATTCCAGCCCGAAATCATTCACATTCACATAAACCGCTCTCTCGGCAGGTATTTCATAGATGTATGCAGCTTCTGCATAGTAAGCGTACCAGAGAGTATCTTTTGAATCTCTCGGCGCTTTCCGCACATCGTCTAAGATCTGCTCTCCCGAGGAGTACCACTCCATAGAGAACAGGCAGGTACAAAATGACATGATCAACAAAACTGCTAACTTCTTCATAGTCTCTCCTTTCAGTAAAAATATCTCCAACTGCTTTACAAGATAGCAAAAATATCCTGTTTATCCAAGTAAAAAAAATAAAATTACTGCCAATCCTTCATATGCCTAAATTGAACACAGAGTTTTTGGAACTTGACATTTTTGACTAATATATTTAACTTTCCAAAGCTGAATAATATTGCCTTGGTGGCGGAATTGGCAGACGCACTGGACTCAAAATCCAGCGGGGCTCACACCCCGTACCGGTTCGACCCCGGTCCGAGGCACAAAGGTTTTGTAAAACTTATTCACATATCAGATTAATCATAGCATCCCGGAAAGGTTGATCTTATATTGTCCCGAAGCTGAGGGTTAAAATGGAAACTTTTTACGCAAATACAGATATAGAACCGGAAAAGCCGGTTGTTATCAATGACAAAAATGAAATTATTCACGCATTTGCCAGCCTGAGGATAAAAAAAGGTGATACTGTGTCACTGATCAACGGTAAAGGCTCAAAATATATTTGTAGGGTACTGGAGTGCTCCAAAAGATCACTGATCCTGATACCACTGAATAAAGACAGCTGCGATACTGAATATGATGATATAAGGTTAACACTTGCAGTATCCGTATTGAATAAAAATTCCAAGATGAAACTGCTGACAGAAAAGATCACAGAACTTGGAGTAAAAGATATCATACCTTTCGTCTCAAAAAGAACTGCTTTTCCAAAAATGTCGGTCAGGACTCTGCGATCATCCATGATATCCGCCCTAAAACAGTGCGGGGGAACCAGGGATGTTAATATTTTTGATACTATGTCTGTGGATGACCTGGTAAAGGTCGAAGGCTTCGAAGAAAAATATTTTGCTGATATTAGCGGAGAAAGAGTGAGCAACCCGAACTTAAATCAAAAAATACTGACCGTCATAGGACCTGAAGGCGGCTTTACAAATGATGAAATAGATCTGTTTTTGAATAACGGATTTAAAACTTTTAAGCTAAACAAAAGAGTTTTACGGGCAGAAACGGCTGCAATTGTCGCAGCCTCTAAATTTTTATATTGAACTGGAGGATAACTATGCGGGAAATTACCAAAGATGATTTTATTACAGAGATTTTTGAAATATGCCCTGACTGCAGAAGAGTCTTTATTAAGAACAAGATGCGCTGTTTTGGATGCGAACTTAACAGATTTGCCACTGTAGGAGAGTGCTGTAAGCATCATAAGATCAAAGATCCCGATAATTTTCTAAATTCACTAAATAACTATATATTTGCGAACCGGAATGCCTGATAAAAAATTTTATTCCGGAGAATTCGCCGGGAAAAGAAATATCTGGCTTAAAGAAGTATCAAGGACTTTTTACCCTTCGATCAAAGCCCTGCCCGAAGATCTCCATTACTATGTAGGCCATTCATACCTTATATGCAGACTGCTTGATACATTAGAAGATGCTTACGACATTCCTGTCGAAGTAAAAAAAAGAGCTCTCGACGAAGCCGTAAGATGCATCAAAGATCCGGCTGATTTTCCGAAAGTAAATAACATATTTGCAAATATA
This sequence comes from Candidatus Delongbacteria bacterium, assembly GCA_046482655.1. Taxonomy (GTDB): domain Bacteria; phylum UBA4055; class UBA4055; order UBA4055; family UBA4055; genus SLFX01. Next base: position 2,040 of record JAWOER010000026.1, read on the forward strand.
GCTGAGACATCCGATATTAAACCTTTCGAGAAAGTCATACTTGAAAATGCCTTTAATATTTTTGAATGCATTGATACTTTTCCCGAAAATGTAAGGGGCCATATCAGAAAGTGGACAATCGAAATGGCAGAGGGAATGAAAAAATACTCTTTCGGATCAGATAACCCCAAAGTTCAGCTTTCAACTACAGACGAACTCGAAGACTACACTTATTATGTCGCGGGAACGGTCGGCGAACTTCTTTCAAGACTTTTCACTCTTGACCATTTCAAAGTACCTGCTGAGAAGAAAGTAATAATGTTCGCGAACGGCATCGCTTTCGGCAAAGCACTTCAGTATGTAAATATTATCAAAGACAGCAGGGAGGATTTTAAAGAAGGAAGATGTTTTATCCCGGCCGATCTGTTAAATAAGTACGGTCTTGATCTCGAAGAATTTTTCAAAAGCGGAAGACCGGACGAGATCAAATCCGTTTACGGCGAACTGATAAACAGAGCGGAAGAACATCTGAAAGCTTCAGTAAAATACATTGAATCTGTCCCTGTCAGACTCTGGAGGATCAGACTATTCTGCATCTGGCCGGTCGCGCTCGCTTATGCAACACTTAACGGAATAAAAAGAGACCTCGACGACTTCATAAAAACGAACGATACATATAAGATCTCACGCCCTCAGGTTAAATCCATCCTCAAAAAAGGCTATATCGCCGCTTTCTCCAATTGGTATTTTAAGCGCATCCTCAAGAAATAATTTTTTCATTGCACTGACACTAAATATTCATTATATTGAGTTATAATAGATATTCTAAAGTAACTGACAATACCGGGAGGGAGTTTGTTATGAGGAGCTGCATTATTTTCACACTGATCTTAGCCGCCGCTGCATTCGCGGCAATTGTACCTGTTGACAGAGCGCAGAGGGTCGCTGAAAATTATTATCAGAACTATGCTCCGACATCTGCAACAGGCAGTACTGTAAAACAGGTGCTGACAAAAGAATATCTCGGTCAGCCGACCTGGTATGTATTCGAGTTCACTAAAGGCTGGATCATAGTCGCGGCCGACGATGCAGTCCGGCCCGTCCTCGGCTACTCGTTCGAAAGTACTGTTGACGAAGATCTTTACAATATGCAGAATCCTTTCGTTGCAAGATTTTCGTCATACGATAAGCAGATAGTCCACAATGTTCGCGAAGGCAGTTATGTGAATTATGAGGGCAGGAGGCAGTGGAAGAATATTGAGAACGGTGTATTTCCGGTACATTCAGCTTCAAAATCATCTGCCGGACCTCTTCTCGAAACCACATGGCACCAGAACTATCCTTTTAACGACCAGTGTCCGGAGGGAACTCCGACAGGTTCTGTTGCAACCGCAATGCACCAGATCATGAGATTCCATCTCGGACCCAGTCAGGGTGCCGGATCAAATTCATACAATGACAGTTCAGGTGACATCACAGGTACTCATTCTGTGGATTTTTCTTCTCAGTCATACGACTGGTCCTTAATGATGACCTTGAACGGTTCAACAAGCACACAGGCCGAAAGGGATGAGCTTTCAAAAATGGCCTATCACCTCGGTGTATCGGTCAACATGGACTATAACACTGACGGATCAGGTGCTTATATGACTGATGCGGAAACTGCTTATAAGAACAACTGGACTGCAGACGGAGCGACATATGTTAACACCGGCACTATAACCGATCCTGCTTCTCAATATGCAACGATCATGTCCAACATCGATAACAACCGGCCAATTCAGTGGGCGGGATCTTCAGCCGAATCTGGAGGACATTCATTTGTTCTTGACGGATATAATATTGAGACTGAAAACGGAATTTATCTATATCATTTTAACTGGGGATGGAGCGGATCTTATGACGGATGGTTTTATCTTAATGATCTTACTCCGGGGGCTTCAGATTTTAGCGAAGGACAGCAGTATATCCACAACATAGAATTGGGGTGGGGTCCTTCTTTTTATTGTTACGCATCAATAACTGATGCATCGGTTGTTAATGACTCTGTAAGTCTCCAATGGGAATGGGTATGCAATTATGAAAACCTGATACTTTCTCATTATGAAATGTACAGGGATTCCGAAATTATCGCCGAATTACCTGATTCAGTAACATCATTTGTTGACCACGATCTTATGCCCGGCGAATATTTTTACAGGATAGTCTCGTATTTTGGAACCGAAACCGATCCGGCCGCTTATAGCTGGTCACATTGGTCTTATAGTAATTATACAGCCGAGATCATAGACAATCCTTCTTATCCGAGGCCGATTGATATCAAAGCGGAATCATATCACCTTAACAGGCAAAAAATTGACCTTTCCTGGACAAAACCGTTCGTGGGGACGACTTATTTCAGCGATGATTTCGAAAATTCATCGAATTCGCACGGAGTAATTCCGTCAGGATGGTGGCAGAAAGGTGCGGAATCAGTTTCTCCTTCATTATGGTACGATATAGATACTGTAAATTATATGGGATGGATATCCGTCAGCTCGCAAAACTATCCTGAATGGGTATTCGACGGTAGTTACTCATGCGGATCTAACGGTGACGGTGAAGAATTTCCTTACCAATTTATAATATCGGAAAATGAATTTATACTACCCGGAGATGTCGGAGTTGTTGACTATTACACCTTCTATTATGACGGTACCGAGCAGGGAGTATTTCTTTTCCAAGGAGATATCGGGGCAAGTCCTGACGGTAACATAATAACTTTGAAAAACTATACGACAGGCAATGAGTCCTGGGAACATGATGAGATCGACCTTTCTCCCTACAGCGGAACTTACAGATTCGGTTTCTATAAAAAAACACAAAGCGGCGGATCGCTTCTCTGCTTTGACAATGTTATACTCGGTTGGGATGAGTACCCAGATCCGGTTGGGAGCCAGCCTGTTTCATACGATATTTACCGTAACGGCGAGTTCGCAGTAAATGTTCCGGCTACAGGATTTGAAGAAGCCTATGAGGACAACGGTTTTGCAGACGGCTGGAATGAGTATTATATTAAGGCTGTATATACATCGGGAACTTCGTTGTCATCTAAAAGAGCATCGGCATGGATAGACGCTAACCCTGTTCCGATGTTCCTTACCGGTGTATGGGACGATGTAAATGCTGAAGTTGATCTTGACTGGTACGCTCCGGGTCACTATCCTCCGCACTGGTTCGGTTATCAATGGGAAAGTGATTCCTGGAACTATCTGACACATCATGACCCGGGAACAGGTGAGATCACACTTGCACGAACTTACTATAAGGCATCAGATTTCGGAATGAGCTATCCTGTTTATATTTCCGATCTTTCTGCAGCTTTCTTAGAAGATGTTGATGCTTGGTCAAGCAACCAGTTCACTATCGCTATAGGTACAGGAACAGAAGGCGCAGAAACATATCTGCACACTTCAGGCAATCTTACAGCAATAGAGGACGGAACTTGGGTTGACTATGCACTTCCTGCTACTGAAACAATTAACGAAGACTGGTTCGTAGAAGTTGCTTTCGGATCACCTTCCGACTGTACACCGAATGTTCTTACATACATTCATGAAGAGGGGGTTGATCCTGATCAGTGGAATTCAGTTTTCTACTGGACAGGAAACGGCACAACTTCTGATCCTGGTTGGTATGCATATTCATACGACCCACCTTATGAGTTCGAAGACTGGGCATTCCTTTGCTACGGCTGGAACGACGAGCCTGTAATCACCAAAAACGGACAGCCTGCAAGAGAACCTGTAGCTTTCACTCCGATCGAGAAAAATAGAGATATAACTAAGAACGAAGTTAAATCTTTTGGTTCATTCGGGCCTAAAGAGCACGAAGGTGCAAGGGTCCTCAGAACAACTTCTGACAGAAAAGCTCTTGAATCGTATAACATCTACAGGAACGGAACTCTTTATGATACCGCAACAGGTACATCTTACAGGGACACTTCACCCCTGTTATCAAACGAATATTACATTACGGCGGTTTATTCTAATCCTCCGGGAGAGTCTGAGCCGTCCAA